>DASTDN010000207.1:0-13039 GCA_035710365.1 Streptomyces sp.
TGACACCGGCCCCCACCACACGAGGACACACCGCCATGGCCAAGAAGCCGCCGCGCTGGTACTTCTCCCTGCGCAGCCCCTACTCCTGGTTCGCCTACCGGGACCTGATGAAGCACCACCCCGACGTGCTGGACGACGTGCAGTGGATCCCGTTCTGGGAGCCGGACGCGCGGACCGAGGAACTGCTGGCGGCGGCCGGGGTGACCCTGCCGCTGGTGCCGATGGCACGGGAGAAGAACTTCTACATCCTCCAGGACGCCCGGCGGCTGGCCGAGGACCGAGGCCTCGACGTCACCTGGCCGATCGACCGCGAGCCGGTGTGGGAGGTGTCCCACCTGGCGTACTTCCTGGCCGAGGACGCCGGCAAGGGCCGGGAGTTCGTCGACCGGGTCTACCAGGCCCGCTGGCAGGAGTCGAAGAACATCTCCGACCCGGCCGTGATCGGCGAGATCGCCGCCGACCTGGGCCTGGACGCCGGCCGGGCGGCCGGCGCCGTCGACGACGCGGACCTGCGCGCCCGGGGCGTGGAGACCCTCGCCCTGGCGGCGAGGGACGGCCTGTTCGGCGTGCCGTTCTTCATCCACGGCCACGACAAGTTCTGGGGCGTGGACCGCGTCGAGGCGTTCGTCGCCGCTCTGCGGGGCGTGCCGCGCGGCACCACCACTCCCTCCGAGGCCGAACTGGCCGCCCTGCCGGACATGGCCGCGGCCCAGGCCGACGCGGGCCACGCCGGCGGCTGCGGCTGAGCCGCGGCCCCCGGGCCCCGACGAACGACAGGCGAGAGGCAACGATGAACGACGAGCACCGGCGTCCGGCCGACTGGGACGCGATCGTGGTGGGCAGCGGCATGGGCGGAATGACCTGCGCCGCGTACCTGGCCGTGACCGGTCACCGGGTGCTGGTGCTCGAACAGGCCGGCGTGGTGGGCGGCAACAGCCACGTGTTCCGCCGCCGTTCGGCCTACGAGTTCGACGCCGGTGTGCACTACATCGGCGACTGCGGACCCGACGGGGTGCTGCCCGCGATCCTGCGCGGGCTCGCCCTGGAGGACCGGGTCGTCTTCCGCGACATGGACCCCGACGGGTTCGACGAGGTCGTCCTGCCGGGCCTGCGGATGCTCGTGCCCACGGGCTGGGACCGCTACCTCGACCGCCTCACCGGCGTCCTGCCGCAGGACAAGGACGGGCTGCGCGAGTTCGTCGAGGTGTGCTCGTCGGTCGGCGGGGAGATGCGCTGGACGCTGCTGTCCGCGGCCGGCGCCGACCCCGCGGAGATCCTGCGGCGCACCCCCACGGTGATGACCTGGGGACGGCGCACCCTGCACGACCTGTTCGAGCACTGCCGGCTGTCCGCCGAGGCGCGCACGGTGCTCGCCGCCCAGGCCCTCAACTACGGCATCGGGCCCGAGGAAGCCACCGTCGGCATGCACGCCAGCGTCGCGGACCACTACCTGCGGGGCGCCGCGTACCCCGTCGGCGGCGGACAGATGCTGTCCGCCTCGCTGGCGGAGGCCGTGACCGGGCACGGCGGCACCGTACGGACCCGGCAGCGCGTCGAGCGCGTCCTGGTCGAGGACGGCCACGCGCGCGGAGTGCTCCTGGACACCGGCGAGGAACTCCGCGCGCCGATCGTGGTGTCCAACGCCGACTACCCGCGCACCGTCCTCGAACTCGTGGGCGAGGAGCACATGGCGCGCCCCGTGGTGAAGCGCGCCCGCACCGCGGTGATGGGCCACCCGCTGGTGGTGCTGTACGTCGGCCTGGACCGGGAACTGCCCGGCCGGGGCGGCGCGAACGTCTGGTGGCACGGCAACGCCGACATCGAGGAGGCGTTCCGCAACCTGGCCGACGGCCGTTTCGACGCCCCCGAGTCGGTCTTCATCTCCTTCGCGTCGTCCAAGGACCCGGACACCCCCGCCATCCGACCGCCGGGGCACGCCAACTTCCAGGTGATGGCCCTGTGCCCGCGCTCGCTGGAGGCCTGGGGCGAGGCCGCCGCCTCCCCGCACGGCGAGGGCTACCGGCGCGACCCGGCCTACCTGGCGGAGAAGGAGAGGGTCACGGAGGCCATGCTGGCCACGGCGGAGCGGGCGATCGGCCCCTTCCGCGAGCACCTCACGCACCTGGAGCTGGCGACACCGGCCACCCAGCGCCGCTACACCCGCTCCACGGGCGGCTCGCCGTTCGGCCTCGCGAGCTGGGGCGGCACGGGCTCACGCCCCGACACCCGGACGAGCGTGAAGGGCCTGTACGTGGTGGGCCAGAGCACCCGCTACGGCAGCGGCATCACCGGCGCCGCCGTGAGCGGCATCGCCTGCGCCGGGCAGATCCTCGACCGCCCCCTCCTGCCGGAGGTGCACGCGGGCGCGGTCCTCGGGGACCGCGGGCGGCTTCCCGAGCGCGGCGCGGGCTGGGACCCGCTGCACGCCGGCGGCGGCCGCGCCCCGCGCGGCGGTGCCACGGCCTGACCCCGCGCAAGCGGGGAGGAGCCCACGGCCCCTGAGCCGCGGAGCCACGGACGGGCCCACGGCCCGGGGCCGGATCACCGCCCCGGGCTCGCGCCGATCCGTTTTGCCCATGACCCGACCGCCTTCGGCGGTCGGCTTATCGAGGCTTCTTATAAGAACGTTCCGGCGTCGCAGGGTGCTTGATAACGTCCGAGCGGCGAGGCGGGGTCCGCTCGTGCTCCCGGTCCAGACGCGCCCCATCGGAATTCCTGCGGGACTTCTTCACCATTTTCTGATTCAACAGGAGTGAATAGTCGTGCCACAATCCGGTGATGTCCGACTCCCCCTGACGCCGGCCCAATCCGGTATTTGGTACGCACAGCGGATCGACTCCTCCCACACCATCTACAACATCGCGGAATACCTGGACATTCACGGGCCCGTCGACCCGATGCGTTTCGAAAGCGCGCTGCGCCGCGTGGTCGGCGAAACCGACGCCCTGCGCGTGCGATTCGTGGAGAACGGCGAAACCCCCGAGCAGGTGGTCCTCCCCGCCGTGGAGTTCCCGGTCCACGTCCTCGACTTCTCCGGCGAGCACGATCCGCTCGGCGGCGCACGGTCCTGGATGGACGAGGACAACACCCGCCCCGTCGACCTGTTCGGCGACCGGCTGTTCACCTTCGCGCTGCTGCGCCTCGCCGAGGACCAGTGGCTGTGGTACCACCGCGTCCACCACATCCTGCTGGACGGCGCCGGTTTCGCGATGCTCGCGCCCCGGGTGGCGGAGGTCTACTCGGCGCTGATGGCCGACGCGCCCGTCCCCGGCACCCCCTTCGGGCCGCTGCGGGAGCTGGTGGAGGCCGAGCAGGCGTACGTCACGTCCGGGACGTACGCCGCGGACCAGGCCTTCTGGACCGAGCGGCTGACCGGCGTGCAGCCCGCCGTCAGTGTCTCCGGGGGCCGGCAGCACCTGCCCCGCACGGTGATCCGCCGCAGCGAGGCGCTCGGCGCGGCCGAGGTCGAGGCGGTCCGCGACATCGCGCGCGAACTCGGCGTCGGCTGGCCGGCCGTGGTCGTCGCCGCCCTCGCCCTGTACGTGCAGCGCCTCACCGGCACCGAAGAGGTCGTCATCGGCCTGCCGGCCGCCGCCCGGCCGGGGCGCACCCTGCGGGCCGTCCCCGGCAGCGTCTCGAACCTGCTCCCGCTGCGGCTGAGCGTCAGGCCCGGCACCACCGTCGGCGACCTGCTCGCCGCCGTCGCCGCCGAAATGCGCGAGGCCGTGCGCCACCAGCGCTACCGGCACGAGGACATCCGCCGCGACCTGCGCCTCGGCCCCGAGCAGCACCTGGTCGGACCGCACGTGAACCTGGTGCTCTTCGACTACCGCCTGGAGTTCGCCGGGCACGCCTCCACCGCGCACAACCTCCCCAACGGCCCCATCACCGACTTCGCCGTCCTGGTCGACACCCGCTCCACCGGCGGCGGCCTGCGCTTCGACTTCGACGCCAACGCGGCGCTGTACGACGAGGACTCCCTCGCCGCGCACCAGGGCCGCTTCCTCGACCTGCTCTCCCACCTGTGCGCCTGCGACCCGTCGACGCCGCTCGGACGGCTGGACACCACCACCGCCGCCGACCGCGACCGGGTCCTCGCGCGCCCCGCCGCCGCACCGGACGCGGACGCGACCGCGACGCTGCCGGAGCTGTTCGAGCGGGTGGCCGCCGAGCACCCGGACCGCACCGCGGTGGTGCTCGACGGCACCGGCCACACCTACCGGGAGATCAACGCGCGAGCGAACCGGCTGGCCCGGCTGCTGACCGCCCGGGGCGCGGGCCCCGAGCAGTTCGTCGCGCTGGCGCTGCCGCGCTCCGTGGACATGGTCGTCGCGCTCCTGGCCACCCTGAAGGCCGGCGCCGCCTACCTGCCGCTCGACCCGGCCTACCCGGCCGACCGGCTCGCCTTCATGCTGGAGGACGCCGCCCCGGGGCTGCTGCTCACCGACACCGCGAGCGCCGCGGGCCTCCCGGAGACCGGCACCGCCGTCACCCTGCTGCTGGACGACCCCGCCACCGCCGGCGAACTGGCCCGGCAGGCGGACGGCGACGTCACCGCCGCCGAGCGCGCCGTGCCGCTCGACCCCCGGCACCCCGCGTACATGATCTACACGTCCGGGTCCACCGGCCGGCCCAAGGGCGTCGTCGTGCCGCACCACAACGTGGTCCGGCTGTTCACCGCCACCGAGGAATGGTTCCACTTCGGGGCCGACGACGTGTGGACGCTGTTCCACTCCTACGCCTTCGACTTCTCCGTGTGGGAGCTGTGGGGGCCGCTGCTGCACGGCGGCAGGCTGGTCGTCGTACCCCACGACGTGAGCCGCTCGCCGCGGGAGTTCCTGCACCTGCTGGACCGCGAGCGCGTCACCGTGCTCAGCCAGACGCCTTCCGCCTTCTACCAGCTCATCCAGGCCGACCAGGAGAACCCCGGGGCCGCGGCCGACCTGGCGCTGCGCCGCGTCGTCTTCGGCGGTGAGGCGCTGGACCTGTGGCGGCTGGAGCGCTGGTACGAACGGCACGCGGACGACGCCCCCGTCCTGGTCAACATGTACGGCATCACCGAGACCACGGTGCACGTCAGCCACGTGGCGCTGGACACCGCGGCCGTGGCCGCCCGCAGCGGCAGCGTCATCGGCTCCCCGATCCCCGACCTCGGGGTCTACCTGCTCGACGACGCCCTGCGCCCGGTGCCGCCGGGAGTGGCCGCGGAGATGTACGTCTCCGGCGAGGGACTCGCACGCGGCTACCACGGACGCCCGGACCTGACCTCCCAGCGCTTCGTCGCCGACCCGTTCGGCGCCCCCGGCAGCAGGATGTACCGCACCGGCGACGTGGCCCGCCTGACGGCCGACGGCGAACTGGAGTTCGTCGGACGCGCCGACCAGCAGGTCAAGATCCGCGGTTTCCGCATCGAGCTGGGCGAGATCGAGGCCGTGGTCGAGGGCCTGGCCGGGGTCGCCCAGGCCGCCGTCGTCGTGCGCGAGGACCAGCCCGGCGACAAGCGGCTGGTCGCCTACGTCACCCCGGCCGGCGACGGCGCCGACCCCGCCGCGCTGCGCGAGACGGCCGCCGCCGCGCTGCCCGAGCACATGGTGCCGTCGGCGTTCGTGGTGCTGCCCGCCCTGCCGATCACCGCCAACGGCAAGCTGGACCGCAAGGCCCTGCCCGAGCCGGAGTTCGTGGCGGGCTCGGCCGGACGCGCCCCCCGCACACCGGCCGAGGAGGTCCTGTGCGGCCTGTTCGCCGAGGTCCTCGGCGTCCCCGGCGTCACCATCGACGACAACTTCTTCGACGTGGGCGGCCACTCCCTGCTGGCCACCCGGCTCGTCAGCAGGATCCGCTCGGTCTTCGGCGTCGAGCTGCAGATCCGCACCCTGTTCGAAGCGCCGACCGTCGCCGCCGTCGCCGAACACGTCACCTGCGCCGAGAACGCCCGGTCCGGGATCTCCCCGATGACCCGCCCGGCGGAGATCCCCCTGTCGTTCGCCCAGAACCGGCTGTGGTTCGTCGACCGGCTGGAGGGGCCCAGCTCCGCCTACAACATCCCGCTGGTGATGCGCCTTTCCGGGCCGCTGGACCACGACGCGCTGCTCGCGGCGTTCGCCGACCTGCTGACCCGGCACGAGAGCCTGCGCACCGTCTTCCCCGACGTGAAGGGCATCCCGAGCCAGGTCGTCCTCGACCCCGAGACGCGCCCGGTGGAACTGCCCGTCGCCACGATCAGCGACGAGGACCTGCCCGCCGCGCTCGCGAGCTGCGCGGGCGGCGCCTTCGACCTGGCCACCGAACTCCCGCTGCACGTCGACCTGTTCCGGCTCCGTGACGACGAGCACGTGTTGTCCGTCGTCGTGCACCACATCGCCGCCGACGGCTGGTCGCTCGGTGTCCTCGCCCAGGACCTGTCCACGGCGTACACCGCCCGCAGCCAGGGCCTCGCGCCCGACTGGCAGCCGCTCGGCGTGCAGTACCCCGACTACACCCTGTGGCAGCGCGACGTCCTCGGCGACGACCGCGACCCCTACAGCACCATGGCGCGCCAGCTCGCGTTCTGGCGCTCCGAGCTGGCCGGGCTGCCGGAGGAGACCGCGCTGCCCACCGACCGGCCCCGCCCGGCCGAGCCGGACTACCAGTCCGACGTGGTGGAGCTGCACCTGCCCGCCGGACTCCACCGGGACCTCGCCGCCCTCGCCCGCGAGTCCGGCAGCACGCTGTTCATGGTCCTCCAGGCCGGCCTGACCTCCCTGCTGTCGGCGCTCGGCGCGGGTACGGACGTCGTCCTCGGCAGCCCCATCGCGGGCCGCACCGACGAGGCCCTCGACCGCATGATCGGCTTCTTCGTCAACACGCTGGTGCTGCGCACCGACGTGTCCGGCGACCCCAGCTTCCGCGAACTGCTCGGCCGCGTCCGCGAGTCGGACCTCGCCGCCTACGCCAACCAGGACGTGCCGTTCGAGCGGCTGGTCGAGGTCCTCAACCCCGAGCGCTCCCTCGCCCGCCACCCGCTGTGCCAGGTGCTGTTCTCCCTGCAGAAGAAGCTGGACCCCACGCTGGACTTCCCCGGCCTGACGGCGGTCGCCGAACCCGGCGTGCGCACCATGGCCAAGTTCGACCTGTCCTTCGAGTTCAGCGAGAGCGCCGACGACACGGGCGGCCCCAGCGGCATCGACGCCGTCGTCGAGTACCGGATGGACCTCTTCGACCGCCCGACGGTGGAAGCACTCTCCGACCGCCTGGTGCGCCTGCTGCAGGCCGTCGTCGCCGACCCCGACCTGCCGGTCCGCGCGGTCGACGTGCTGTCGGCCGCCGAGCGGCGGCGCCTGCTCCAGACGTGGAACGACACCGCCCTCGACCTGCCCCGGGGCACCCTCGTCGACCTGCTGGAGCGGACCGCCGCGCACAGCCCGGACGCCGTCGCGGTCTGCGACGGGCCGCGCACCCTCACCTACCGCGAACTGCACGAGTCCGCCGACCGGCTGGCGCACGAGCTGATCGCCCGGGGCGCCGGCCCCGAGCGGGTCGTCGCGCTCGGCATGCAGCGCTCCGCGGACCTGATCGTCGCCCTGCTGGCGGTGCTCAAGTCCGGCGCGGCCTACCTCCCCGTCGACCCCGCCTACCCGACCGAGCGCGTCACGCTGCTGCTGTCCGACGCCCGCCCGGTGCTGCTGGTCAGCACCTCGGGCGTGCTCGCCGGATGGCCCGCGGAAGCCGTCGCCGGGGTGCCCGCGTTCGTCCTCGACGACGCCGGGACGGCCGAGTCCGTCGCCGCCCGCCCCGCGACCGCCCCTACGGACGCCGACCGCACGGTACCGCTGCACCCGGACAACGCCGCCTACGTCATCTACACCTCCGGCTCCACCGGCACCCCCAAGGGCGTCGTGGTGGCCCACCGCAACGCCGCCAACCTCGTCGGCTGGGCCGGCGCGGAACTCGGCGACGGCGTCCTCACCCACACCCTGGCCTCCACCTCCCTCAACTTCGACGTGTCGGTGTTCGAGATCTTCGGACCGCTCACCGTCGGGGGCCGCATCGACGTCGTACGCGACCTGCTGGCCCTCACCGAGCAGTCCGAGGGCTGGGCGGGCACCCTGATCAGCGCCGTGCCGTCCCTGCTGGCCCAGCTCATCGGCCAGGACACCGTCCCCGCCACCGCCGACCTGGTCGTCCTCGCCGGTGAGGCCCTCACCGGCCGGGCCGTCGCGGACCTGCGCACCGCCATGCCCGGGGCGCGCATCGCCAACTTCTACGGCCCCACCGAGGCCACCGTCTACGCCACCGCCTGGTGGGCGGGCGACGGCGCCGCCGAGCCGCTGATCGGCCGCCCGGTCGCCAACACCCAGGTGTACGTGCTGGACGCCTGGCTGCGTCCGGTGCCCGCCGGTGTCGCGGGCGAGCTGTACCTGGCGGGCGCGGGCCTGGCCCGCGGCTACCTGGACCGGCCGGAACTGACCGCGCAGCGCTTCGTCGCCAGCCCCTTCGGTGCCCCCGGCTCCCGCCTGTACCGCACCGGCGACGTGGTGCGCTGGACGGCCGACGGCCAGCTCGCCTACGTCGGACGCGCCGACGAGCAGGTCAAGGTCCGCGGCTTCCGCATCGAGACCGGCGAGATCGAGTCCGTCCTCGCCGACGACGACGCCGTGGCGCAGGCCGTGGTGATCGCCCGCGAGGACCGCCACCACCACAAGCAACTGGTCGCCTACGTCGTACCGGCGAACGGCGCGGAGATCGACACCGAGCGCCTGCGCGAGCAGGTGGCCACCACCCTGCCCAGCTACATGATGCCGGCGGCCTTCGTCGTCCTGCGCAAGCTGCCGCTCAACCCCAACGGCAAGCTCGACCGCGCCGCCCTGCCCTCCCCGCAGTTCGCCGCCGACCGGGCCGGACGCCTGCCCCGCACCCCGCAGGAGCAGGTCCTGTGCGGCCTGTACGCGGAGATCCTCGAACTGTCCTCGGTCGGCATCGACGACAGCTTCTTCGACCTCGGCGGACACTCGCTGATCGCCAACCGGCTGATCATCCGCATCCAGTCCGTGCTCGGCGTCGACCTCACGGTGCGCGACCTGTTCGAGGCGCCCACCGTCGCCCAGCTCGCCCAGCTCATCGAGCGGGCCGGCACCGCCCGCCCCCGGGTGACCCCGGTGGAACGCCCCGAGCAGGTGCCGGTGTCGTTCACCCAGCAGCGGCTGTGGTTCCTGCACCGCCTGGAGGGCCCGAGCCCGACCTACAACCTCGGTGTCTCCCTGCGCTTCACCGGCCAGGTCGACCGCGCCGCCCTCTACGAGGCGCTGCACGACGTGACGGCCCGCCACGAGAGCCTGCGCACCGTCTTCCGCGACGTCGACGGCGTGCCCGTCCAGTCGATCGTGCCCGCCGACGAGGCCCGCCCGAAGATCTCCGTGACCGAGCTGTCCGAGCCGGAGCTCGACGCCACGCTCACCGCCGCCGCCCGCCGCGGCTTCGACCTGGAGAACGAACTGCCGGTCCGGGCCGAGCTGTTCGTGCTCAGCCCCACCGAGCAGATCTTCCTCATCCTGGTCCACCACATCGTCGCCGACGGCTGGTCGTACGCCACCCTGGTCAGCGACTTCTCCACCGCCTACGCCGCGCGCCGCGCCGCCCACGCCCCCGAGTGGGCGCCCCTGCCGGTGCAGTACGCCGACTACGCGCTGTGGCAGCGCGAGGTCCTCGGCGGCCTCGACGACCCCGACAGCGTCCTCGCACGGCAGATGGACTACTGGAAGTCGTCCCTGGCCGGCCTGCCCGACCAACTGGAACTGCAGACCGACCGGCCCCGCCCGGCCGTCCCCAGCCACGGCGGCGGCTTCGTCCCGATCACCGTCGGCCCCGAGGTCCACGCCCGGCTGCTGGAGATCGCCCGCTCCAGCGGCGTCAGCCTGTTCATGCTGATGCAGGCCGCCCTGGCGGCGCTGCTCAACCGGATGGGCGGCGGCGAGGACGTCCCCATCGGCACCTCCGTCGCCGGCCGCAACGACGAGTCGCTCGTCGACCTGATCGGCTTCTTCGTCAACACCCTGGTCCTGCGCAACGACCTGAGCGGCGACCCCACCTTCCGCCAGCTCCTCGGCCGCGTCCGCGAGGCCGACCTGTCCGCCTTCGCCCACCAGGACGTGCCCTTCGAGCTGCTGGTGGAGACGCTCAAGCCGGAACGCTCCCTGTCCCGCCACCCGCTGTTCCAGGTGCTGCTCAACTTCGAGAACACCCCCGAGATGGAGCTCGACTTCCCCGGCGTGCGCACCCGCCTGCACCCGGTGAACACCGAGGTCTCCAAGTTCGACCTGTCGTTCTCCATGGGCGACCGCTACGCCGACGACGGCGAGCCCGCCGGCATCACCGGACTCCTCAACTACAGCACCGACCTGTACGACCGCAGCACCGCCGAGGACGTCTCCGCCCGGCTCACCTGCCTGCTGGCGTCGGTCGCCGACGATCCCGCCCAGCGGGTGAGCGAGCTGAACCTGCTCGACGAGGCCGACCGCCACCGCATCCTCGCCCTCGGCGTCGGCGAGATCCGCCCCGAGGTCCCGCCGACGTTCGTCGAGCGGTTCGAGAGCCAGGTCGCCCGGACCCCGGACGCCGTCGCCCTCGTCCACCAGGGCACCGAGGTGACCTACCGCGAACTGGACGAGCGGGCCAACCGCATGGCCCACCACCTCATCGCCCGCGGCGTCGGAGCCGAGGACTGGGTCGCCGTCGCCCTGCCCCGCGCCCCCCAGCTCGTCGTCACCCTGGTCGCGGTCCTCAAGGCGGGCGCCGCCTACCTCCCGCTCGACCCGGACTACCCGGCGCAGCGCATCGAGTACATGATCGGGGACGCCTCGGCCATGCTGCTCATCACCGACGGCGAGATCGGGGCCGGCATACCGGACTTCCCGGACCTGCCGCGGCTGCTGCTCGACGAGCCCGCCACCGTCGAGGCGGTCGCCGCGTGCCCGACGGCCGCCCCCACCGACGCCGACCGCCGCCACCCCGTCCACCCCCACCACTCCGCGTACGTCATCTACACCTCCGGCTCGACCGGGCGGCCCAAGGGCGTCCTGACCGAACAGCACTGCCTGAGCGACTACCTGCGCTGGAGCACCTCGGCCTACCCGAGCACCACGGGCACCGCGATCCTGCACAGCCCGATCTCCTTCGACCTCACGGTGACCGCGCTCTACACCACGCTCAGCGTCGGCGGCCGCGTCGTGCTGGCCACCCTCGACGACAGCGACCCGCGGACGCTTCAGACGCTGGAGAAGACGCCGTCGACGTTCCTCAAGGCCACCCCGAGCCACCTCTCGCTGCTGGAGGCGCTGCCCGACCCCTTCTCGCCCAACCGCGAACTGATGCTCGGCGGCGAACTGCTGCTCGGTGAATCCCTCACCGACTGGCGCGCCCGCTTCCCCGAGGCCCACATCTACAACGGCTACGGACCCACCGAGACCACGGTCAACTGCACCCAGCTCGTGATCGCGGCCGGCGAGCCCGTCGACAGCGGCCCGCTGCCGATCGGCAGCGCCATGCCCAACACCTGGCTGTACGTCCTGGACGAGCGCCTGCGCCCGGTCCCCGTCGGCGTGGCCGGCGAACTGTACGTGGCGGGCGAGGGCATCGCCCGCGGCTACCTGCACCGGCCGAAGATGACCTCCGAACGCTTCGTGCCCAACCCGTTCGGCCCGGCCGGCACCCGCATGTACCGCACCGGCGACATCGTCAAATGGACCTCGGGCGGCGACCTGTACTTCCTGCGCCGCATCGACGACCAGGTCAAGATCCGCGGCTTCCGCGTCGAGGTCGGCGAGATCGAGAACGCCCTGCTGCGCCGCGCCCACGTCGCCAAGGCGGCCGTCGTCATCCGCGAGGACGTCCCCGGCGACCTGCGCATCGTCGCCTACCTCGTCCCCGACGGCCCCCTCGACGCGGCCGCCGTCGCCCGCGAGACCGCCGCCGACCTGCCGGACTACATGATGCCGGCGGCCTACGTGGTGCTGGACGAACTCCCGCTCAGCCCCAACGGCAAGGTCGACCGGCGGGCCCTGCCGGTGCCGGACTACGCCACCACCGCGGGCCGCGCCCCGCGCACCCCCCAGGAAGAGGTCCTCTGCCAGATCTTCGCGGAGATCCTGGGCGTCCCCACGGTCGGCACGGACGACAACTTCTTCGACCTCGGCGGACATTCCCTGCTGGCCACCCGGCTGGTCAGCCGCGTCCGCTCCGTCTTCGGCACCGAACTGCCCATCCGCGCCCTGTTCGAGACGCCGACCGTGGCGGCCCTGGCCGAAGCACTGCCCGGTGCCCCGCAGGGCCGCTCCACGCTGCGCACCCAGGAGCGCCCGGCACACCTGCCGCTGTCCCACGGCCAGATGCGCCTGTGGTTCCTCAACCGCTTCGAGGGCCGCAGCGCCACCTACAACCTGCCCGTCGCGCTCGAACTCGACGGCCCGGTGGACGCCGCCGCGCTGCGCTCCGCGCTCGCCGACGTCGTCGCCCGCCACGAGGCGCTGCGCACGATCTTCCCCGAGCGGGACGGCAGCCCCTACCAGGCGGTGCTCGACCCCGCGGTCGCCGCGCCCGAGTTCACCGTCCGCGACGTCACCCCCGGCGACCTCGACGACGCGGTGCGGCTCGCCGCGGAGCAGGGCTTCGACCTCACCGTCGAACTGCCCGTGCGGGCCACGCTGCTGCGGACCGGGGAGCGGCAGTCGGTCCTCGTCGTCGTCATGCACCACATCGTGGTCGACGGATGGTCCACCGGCCCCTTCGGCAGGGACCTCGCGCAGGCCTACGGCGCGCGGTCCACCGGCACCGCCCCCACCTGGACACCGCTGCCGGTGCAGTACCCGGACTACACCCTCTGGCAGCGCTCCGTGCTGGGCAGCGAGGACGACCCGGACAGCCTGGCCTCGCGGCAACTCGCCCACTGGCGCGAGGCCCTGGCCGGCCTGCCCGACGAGCTGACCCTGCCCGTGGACCGGCCGCGCCCCGCCACCCCGTCCTACCGCGGCGGCTGGGCCACCTTCCGGCTCGGCGCCGACCTGCACCG
>DASTDN010000208.1:0-4064 GCA_035710365.1 Streptomyces sp.
TCGCCGAGTCCGGCCCCCTCGACATCCTGATCAACAACGCCACGCAGACCGTGCGGCGCTTGCCCTCCGCCTACGCCGCGCTCGTCGACGGCGAGGCCGCGCCGCTGCCCGCCGGCGAGCTGCCCGCCCACCACGTCATCGGCGCGTTCGGTTCCGGCGCGGTCGACGGCCTGGCCGCGCTGCCCGTCGGCGTCAGCGGCCTGGAGGCGCAGCAGGTCGCCGAACTCGCCCTGGTCGCCGGTCACGCGAGCGTGGAACGGCACCGCGACGGCACCGCCATCGACGCGGGCGGCCTGCTCCCGGACGTCGTGGACAGCAACACCTGGGTGCAGAGCATCGAGCAGATCTCGCCGGTGGAGCTGCTGGAGACCCAGTTGTGCAACTACACGGCGCCCTTCATCCTCATCAGCACGCTGCGCGCGTCGATGGCCGAGGCCGCGCGCCGGGCACCGGCCGGCCGCGCGTACGTCGTGAACGTCTCCGCGATGGAGGGCGTCTTCGCCCGCGGCTACAAGGGCGCGGGCCACCCCAACACCAACGCCGCCAAGGCGGCCATGAACATGGTGACGCGGACCAGCGCGCAGGAGATGTTCGACACCGACCGCATCCTGATGACCTCGGTCGACACCGGCTGGATCACCGACGAGCGCCCCCACTACGAGAAGCTCCGCCTCGCGGAAGCCGGTTTCCACGCCCCGCTCGACCTGGTCGACGGCGCGGCCCGCGTCTACGACCCGATCGTGCGCGGGGAGGCGGGCGAGGACCTGTACGGCGTCTTCCTGAAGGACTACGCGCCCGGCAAGTGGTGACGGCGGGGGCGCGCGCCCCCGTCCCCGTCCCCACGCCGTGCGGTGTTCCGCCACATCGAGCGGGCCCCCGCTCATCTGGTTACCCTGGAGACCGACGGACATCTGGCAGGGTGACCGAACGCGTAAGGAGTGCGCGGTGACACCGAAGACGACTCGCGAGCAGCGCCCCGAGGACCCCCCGGAACGCCGAAGGCGCCGCCCCGGCGAGCTGGGCAGCCTCGACGTGTGGGCCCGCTCCGCCCCCATCCGGCTCGCGGGCTACGAGGACGACCTGGCCGAACCGCACATCCTGCCCAGCGTCGACTGACCCTTCCCCGGGCGAAGACCCCGGACCTCAGTCCAGGGGAGCCGTGCGCCGCCACGGGCGCAGGGCCTCCAGACGGGTGGCCACACGCAGCAGCGTGGCCTCCCGTCCGGGAAGGGCCACCACCTGCACGGCGCAGGGAGCGCCCGACGGAAGGGTCCCGAAGGGGACGGACATCGCGGGCCAGCCCGTGAGGTTCCACGGCGGTGTGAGCGGTGAGTACGCCGTGTTGGCCGCGACGTTGCGCAGCCAGCCCCGCTCGTGCCACTGCCCGGCCACGGGCGAGCGGCGGGCCAGCGCCGGGGTCAGCAGGACGTCGTACTCGGTGAGGAAGGGCCGCAGGCGCTCGCGGAGCCGGTCGCGGGAGCGGCCCGTGCTCACCCGGCCGGTGAAGTTCCGGCCGATGCGCGCGTGGACCCTGGTCCGGCGGGCCAGCAGGCGCCGGTCCAGGCCGGCGGCGTCGACGGCCGTGCCCGCCGTCCAGTGCATCAGGGACGTCACGCCGAGCGACGCCGGGTAGGGCGGGTCGGCGCGTCGCACCGCGAGCCCGTCGCGTGCCAGGACCTCGGCGGCCTCCCGTGCCGCCCGCGTGTACGGCCCGCTCAGCGGGACTCCGGCGATCGGGCTGCGCAGGGACAGGGCCACCCGCAAAGGGCCCGGCGACTCGTCCCGGGCCGGGTCGCCGCCCGCGAGGACCGCCAGCATCAGGCGGGCGTCCTCGACGGTCGTGGCGAGCGGGCCGTTCTCCGCCATGCCGAACCAGTCGCCCTCGCCGATGCCCGCCGGGACGACCCCGTGCCCCGGCTTGACGGTGACGAGGCCGCAGTTGGCGGCCGGTATGCGCAGCGAGCCCATGCCGTCGTTGCCGAGGGCGAGGGGCACCATCCCGGCGGCGACCGCCGCCGCGCCGCCGCCCGAGGAGCCGCCCGCCGTGCGGCTCGGGTCCCACGGATTGCGGGACGTGCCGAACACGCCCTCCGTCGTGCCGAACACGCACAGCTCCGGCACGTTCGTCAGGCCCACCACGACCGCGCCCGCCGCCCGCAGCCGGGCCACCGTGACGTGGTCCCGGGCGGCGGGTGTGTCCGGGGTCGCGGCCGAGCCGGCGCGCAGGGACTCGCCGCGCACCGCCAGGTTGTCCTTGACGGCCACCGGCACCCCGGCCAGCGGCAGCCGGTCCAGGTCGCCGCGGGCCGCCACCTCCTCGGCCTCCGCGAGCGCCGCCTCGGCCCGGACCAGGCGGAAGGCGCCGATCCGGCCGTCCAGCCGTTCGATGCGGGCCAGGTGCGCGGCCACCACCTCCCGGGGCGTGGCCCGCTTCTCGCGGACGGCGGCGGCGATCTCGGCGGCGGTACGGCCGGCCCAGGCGGTCACGCGGGCTCCTCGGGGTGCGGTACGGCGGGACCCCGCCGTTACCGGCGGGTACGACAGGGAGAACTGTGCCCGCGCCGGGCCGCCGCGTCGAGAGGCTGTGCCGAGCCGGCTTCCGGACGGCCCCGGCACGGTTCGAACCCCGTGCCGCTGGAAAGCAGTTCCAGTCGTCGGCTCTTCGGCCGGCACGCCCCACCGGAACCCGACCGCACCCCCCCGACCGAGACCCGCCCGCCGGCACAGGTACGGAACCCGCCCCACCGGGGACGGAACGCCGCACCGCCGGTACGGCGCCCGTACCACCGGCACCCAGATCCGCCCCACCTGCATCCCACCCGCCCCACCGGCGACGGACGACCCCACGGAGCAGCCCGTATGCATGACGACCGCAATCTGGTCGAAGCCCGCCTCAAGCGTGTCCTCGACGACCGAGTCCGCCCCGCCGTGTACCCCGAGTCCGTGCCCCTGGAGGTGGCGGTCTGGCACGCCCCGGGTGAACCCGTGCCCGTCGCCGAGGGACTGGCCGCCACGCCCGAGCCGATCGCGGTCGGCACACGCTGGGGCGCCCCCTGGGGCACCAGCTGGTTCACCGTCACGGGGACCGTTCCCGGGGAGTGGGCCGGGAAGACCGTCGAGGCCTTGTTCGACCTCGGCTTCGACGGCAACCAGCCCGGCTTCCAGTGCGAGGGCCTGGTCTACCGCCCGGACGGCACCCCCGTGAAGGGCGTCAACCCGCTCAACCAGTGGGTGCGGATCGGCGCGCCCGCCGAGGGCGGCGAGGAGGTCAGACTGCACATCGAGGCCGCCTCCAACCCCGTCATCTTCGGCCCGCGGCCCTTCCAGCCCACCTGGCTGGGGGACAAGGAGACCGCCGGGAACGAACCGCAGTACACCCTCAACCGCATGGACCTCGCCGTCTTCGACGAGACGGTGTGGAACCTGGTGACCGACCTGGAGGTGCTGGGCCAGCTCATGGCCGAGCTGCCCGTCGACTCCGCGCGCCGCTGGGACATCCTGCGCGCGGTGGAGGACGCCCTGGACGCCCTCGACCTCCAGGACGTCAACGGCACGGCCGCCGGGGCGCGGTCCCGGCTGACCGGTGTGCTGTCCTCGCCCGCCGCGCCGTCCGCGCACCGCATCAGCGCCGTCGGGCACGCGCACATCGACTCGGCGTGGCTGTGGCCGCTGCGCGAGACCGTCCGCAAGGTGGCCCGCACCGCCGCGAACATGACGGCGATGCTGGAGGACGAACCGGAGTTCGTGTTCGCGATGTCGCAGGCCCAGCAGTGGGCGTGGGTGCGCGACCACCGGCCCGAGGTGTGGGCGCGGGTGAAGAAGGCGGTCGCCGACGGGCGCTTCGTGCCGGCCGGCGGCATGTGGGTGGAGTCCGACACCAACATGCCCGGCTCGGAGGCCATGGCCCGGCAGTTCGTGCACGGCAAGCGGTTCTTCCTCGACGAGTTCGGCATCGAGAACGACGAGGCGTGGCTGCCGGACACCTTCGGCTTCGCGGCCGGCCTGCCGCAGATCATCAGGGCGGCCGGCTCCAAGTACCTGCTGACGCAGAAGATCTCCTGGTC
>DASTDN010000209.1:0-5937 GCA_035710365.1 Streptomyces sp.
GTTGCCCGCGACGGCGCCGACGCGCCGGTCGGCGAACGGCTGCACGAGTTCGCGCACCGTGGACGGTTCGAAGACGGTGTCGCCGTCCATCATCACGACGATGTCGAAGCGGGCGTTGGCCAGGCCCCGGTTGAGGGCGGCCGGCTTGCCCGCGTTGAGCTGGCGCACGACGCGGACGTTCGGCAGGGCCATCGACTCCACGATGCGGGCCGTGCCGTCCGTGGAGCCGTCGTCCACGACGATGATCTCGATGGGGTGGTCGCTCGCCGTCAGGGACCGTACGGTGCTCTCGATGCACTTGGCCTCGTTGTATGCGGGGACCAGCACCGATACCGGTCCGGTCACCTCCCGGCCCCAGCGGAAGCCGCGGCGCCGCACCCGGCGGGCGTGCGCGCCGGACAGCAGCAGCATCAGCGCGAAGCGGCCGATGACGAGTGAGCCGACGACGGCGAGGCCGGCCACCAGACCGTCGGTGATCTTCTCCGAGGCCTGGACCAGGAAGATCCAGGCCTTGCCCTTCCACAGGTCCACGCCCGTGACGGCGGTGTGCGCGCTGGGCGCGTCCAGGGCCTCGGTGAGGTTGGCGAAGGCGTAGCCCTCGTCCTTCAGCTCCGGCAGCATCCGGTCGAGCGCCGCGACGGTCTGGGAGCGGTCGCCGCCGGAGTCGTGCATCAGGACGATCGCGCCCCTGCCGCCCCGGGGCGTGGCGCGGCGGACGATCTCGTCGACGCCGGGCCGCTGCCAGTCCTCGCTGTCGGTGTTGTTGAGGACGGTGATGTAGCCGCGCGCGCCGATGTACTGGGTGACCGGCCAGGTCGCGTCGTCCATGGCGTCGGCGAAGGAGGAGTACGGCGGCCGGAACAGGGAGGTGCGGATGCCTGCGGCGCCGGTGATGGCGAGCTGGTTCTGCGTCAGCTCCCAGTCGATGCGCCCCTTCGACTGGTAGGAGAGGTCGGGGTGGTTGAAGGTGTGCAGCCCGATCTCGTGGCCCTCGGCGACCATGCGCCGGACGAGGCCGGGGTGGCGGGAGGCCATGGTGCCGGTGACGAAGAAGACGGCGTGCGCGTCGTGCTTCTTCAGGACGTCCAGGACTTTCGGCGTCCAGGTGGGGTCGGGGCCGTCGTCGAAGGTGAGGACGAGGCGGTGGTCGGGCACGCTCAGGCTCGCGTGGCGTCCGCCGCGGGCGTCGACGACCGGGCCGCCGTCGAGGATCTCCGCGGGGACCTTGCCGGTCCCGGCGGGCGGGCGCACCCGGTGGTCGGCGAGGATCTCGCTGTGCACGTAGCCGCGCAGCATCAGCATCGCGACCAGGGCGACGAGGAGCAGCGCGGGAAGCAGGAAACGCATGGGCACACGGCGGCGCCGGGGGCCGCCGCGGGCGCGGGTCGCGGGCCTGCGGCGGTGGGTACTGGCTGCCATCAGAGGACGTACTCCGGGGACTGGGGAGAGCGGGCGCCCCGCTCCTCACGGGAGCCGGCGGCGACGGGTGCGGGGCCGGCCGGCCCGGCGGCGAGGGTGTCGGAGGCGGGCGCGGGCGCGGGGGCGCCACCGCTCGCGGTCTCCGTGGGGGTGCCGGTGGGCCCGGTGGGTTCCGGTTCGGGGTCCGGGTCGCCGGCCGCGGGCGGGGTGGCGGGTTTCGCCGGGGCGGGGTCGGCGCCGCCCGCGCCGGTGCCGGACCTGGATGCGGTGCCCTCCCCGGCCGGCTGCGGGCCGGTGCTCGCGCCCGCCTCGTCGGCGGCCGGGGCGCCGGAGCCGGCCGCGCCCGTGCCGGGCGCGGGGGAGGTGGTCCCGGCGGGCGAGGCGGAGTCGCCCGGCCCGGGGCTGCCGGTGGCGGTGCCGGACGGCGAGGCCGACGCGCCGGGCGCCGGGCCGGTGCCGATCCGGCCGGCGGGCTGTCCGCCGCCCTTCTGGCCCGGGACGGGCAGCCAGGGCGCGTCGGAGCTGCCGGACAGCAGCGTCACGACGATGACGACGGCGTAGACCGCGCAGGCCACGCCGACGGCCATGCCGAGCCGGCGGTAGAGGCGGCTGCGGCGGCCGGACTCGTCGACGAACACCGGCCCGTCCGACGGCTCGTGGGTGCCGCCCGCGCTCGCGGCCCGCCGGATCAGCCCCTCGCCGAGTTGCACGGCGTCGAGCTGCACGGTGACCTCGTGCGGATCGACGTCGGCGTCCGGCCCGGCGGCCGCGTCCACCCGCTCCGGGCGGGGGCTCGCCTGCGGGCCCGCGTACGGGGCCGTGTCCACCGGACCGGTGTGCGGGCCCGCGTACGGGTCTTCGAAGGGGTGCGCGCCGGTGTCGCGGCCGTCCTGCCGCCAGGGGTCGCGCGGGGTGCCGGGACCGCCGGCCAACCGGCCCGACTCCGGCCCGGCCGGCCACGGGACGCCTGCCCCGGGGGGCACGGCTCGTCCGCTGCCGCCGGTCTGCTGCTGCGGGAAGCCCCACGCGGGGTCCGCCTTGAGGGGGATCTCGGGCTGCCCGGCGCGCGGCGTCCACTCGTGGGGGAGGTCACCACGCGGCGACCGCGGCCACGGGGCACCCGGGACCGGGTCCCCGTACGCGCCCGGGTGCCCGCCCGCGTACGCGGTGTCGGGGCCGGGCTGTTCCGGCACGGACCCCGTGGATAAGTGCTCCGGGCCGTCACCCGCCGTGGCGTGCGTGCCGCCCGCCACGGGCGGTCCCTGAGTCCCGAACGTGGCCGCGGCCCATTCCGGTTGAGTGTCTTCTCGCCAGTTGTTCACGGGCGCGCTTTCCCCCCACGGGACGGTTCCGGGTGCGCATACGACTCGGAGCACTCGGCAATCGTCCGGACCCCCACCCGGATCGAGCGCCCCCTTACCACACCGTGCTCAGACATTGAATGTAGCGCACGCGGAGGATGTGTGGTTCCCATGTGTCAGCCACGAGACGACACAAAACAGCCTCAGATGCGGCCCATGACGTCTTCGTCCGCCTCTGGCAGCCAGCCGCCCGGGGGTCTGCGCAGCCACCCCTCGGCCGCCCCGACCTGCGCGGACGCCGTGCGCAGGGCGTCGAGCGCGGGGTGCTGGAGCCCCTTGCGCCACACCAGCGACACGGGCGACAGGGGCACCGGATCGACCAGGGGGCGCACGACCGTCGCCGGCATCGCCGGGAAGTCCCGCACGACGAGGACGGGACGGCGGGACTTGGCCATGATGCGCTGGAACTCCTCCTCCCCCACCGCGAGCGGCATGGGCGGCGCGACCCGGATGCCCCGCCCCGCGAACAGCAGACCGGCGAGCGCGGTCCATTCGGAGGTGCGGGGGTTCCCGGCGCCCGCGTACACGGACTCCCCGGCGAGGGCGGCGAGCGGCACCCGCGCCCACCCGGCCAGCCGGTGGTCCTCGGGCAGGACGACGGCCATCGGCTCGTAGCGCACGGGCTGGTGCTCCAGGCCCGCCCGCAGCGCCGGGCCGAGACCCGCGTACCGGCCGAAGGACGCGTCCAGCCGTCCCGCGACCACCTCCCCCGCCGCGTACGTCAGTCCGCTCTCGTAACGGGCCATCAGCTCGTGCTCGGGCGCGAGTTCCCGGGCCCGGAGCAGCACGCGGCGGCCGGTGCCCAGGCCCGGCGAGTTCAGGTCGACCAGCAGCGGGCGGGCCTGCCCGAAGGCGGCGAGCAGCTCGTCCTGGGCGTCGAGGGCGCGGCGCGCGTACGGCACGAGGCGCTCGCCGTCGGCGGTGAGGGCGACCTGCCGGGTGGTGCGGACGAACAGGTCGGCGCCCAGCTCGCGCTCCAGCCGCCGGATGTCCCGGCTGAGCGCCTGCTGAGCGACGAAGAGCCGGGCGGCGGCACGGGTGAAGTGCAGTTCCCCGGCGACGGCGAGGAAGGCCCGCAGGAGGCGGGGGTCGAGGTGCGGGGGCGCGGGCACCCGGCGAATCTACCCTCGGGCCGCATTGTCAACACAGCCGCGTGAATGGGCCCCGGGCAGGTGTTGGACCGCCCGGTTCCCGCCGGGCGACCGTGGAGGCATGCCGCAGCCCACACCCCGTCAGGCCTCCCGGGCCCCGCTGCCCACCGTCGCGCGGGACGCCCCCGTCGCCACCGGCTTCCGCCCCCGGGCCGGGCGCCCGCGCCGCCCGCCGGGCCCCTACCGCCGGCTCTTCCGCCACCCCGGCGCCCGCGCCTTCACCCTGGGGAACCTGCTGGCCCGCCTGCCGATGGGCATGTTCAGCATCAGCGCCGTCGTGATGATCGCCCAGACGCGCGGCTCGTACGCCCTCGCCGGTGCCGTCACCGCGGCCGGCCTCGCCGCGACGGCGCTGGCCGCGCCCTGGATCGCGCGTCTCGTCGACCGGCACGGGCAGGCCCGGGTCGCCGTGCCCGCCACCGCCGTCGCCGTGTGCGGTTCGCTCGCCCTGCTGCTGTGCGTGCGTCTGGGCGCCCCCGACTGGACGCTGTTCGCCGCCTACGCCGCCACCGCGACGACCCCCAACACCGGCGGCATGTCCCGCGCCCGCTGGGCCCATCTGCTCGGTGACGACGCGGGGGCACGGCACACCGCGAACTCCTTCGAGCAGGCCGCCGACGAGCTGTGCTTCATGCTGGGCCCGGTCCTCGCGGCCTTCCTGTGCGGGGCGTTCTTCCCGGAGGCGGGCACCCTCGTCGGCGCGGTCCTGCTGCTGACCGGTGTGCTGCTGTTCGCCGCGCAGCGCTCCACCGAGCCGCCCGTCACCGACTGCGCGCCCGCGAAGGCGCCGCTGCGCGCGCCCGGGATGCCGCCCCTGCTGGCGGTGTGCCTGGCGACGGGCGGGGTGTTCGGGTCGATGGAGGTCGTCACGGTCGCCTTCGCGGACGCCGGGGGCCATCGCGCGGCGGCGGGCGCGGCGCTGGCCCTCCAGGCGGCCGGTTCCTGCGCGGCCGGACTGCTCTACGGCGCGGTCCGTCCGGCCGGGCCCGCGGAGTCCCGGCTGCGGTGGTGCGTGGCCGCGATGGCGGCGCTGCTGACGCTGCCGCTGCTCGCGGCGCACCTCACCGGCTCGCTGCTCCTGCTGGCGGGCACCCTCCTGCTCGCCGGCATGGCCACCGCCCCCACCATGGTCACCACGATGACGCTGGTCCAGCGCGGCACCCCCGAGGGCCGCCTCAACGAGGGCATGACCCTCGCGGTGACGGGCCTGCTGGGCGGCATCGCGTGCGGCAGCGCGGCGGGCGGCTGGACGGCCGAGCACGTCTCGCCCGCGGCCGGCTACGCCGTCCCGCTCACCGCGGCGACGACGGCCCTCCTGATCAGCGCGACGCTGCGGACCCGCACCGCACGCGCGTGAACCGGACCGCCGCCCCGGGGCGGCGGTCCGGCACCTCGCCCGGGCTCAGCCGAGGCCCCACGCCTTCCCCAGCCGGTGGGCGGCGCACAGGTTCACGTCCAGGATGTACGCCCCGGCGGTCCCGCACTGCTCGGCCCCGGTCCCCGGGTCGACGGGCTGCCCGTGCCCCATCCCGGTGATCTCGTACGTCTCCACGACGGCGTTGCCCGCCGGGCCCCGGTAGATCTTGTGCGGGTACCCGGCCACGCTGTCGCTGACGTCGGCGCTCTGGTCGGCGCCGTGCACGTTGGTCCACTGCTCCACCAGGTCCGACATGTTGACCGCCTTCACCGTGTAGTCGGCGGTGCCCTGGAGCACGGTCAGCGTGGGCCAGGCCCCGGTGTACCCGGGCCGCGCGGCCCGCACCCGGTCGCCCCACTGCTGCGGGGTCTGCGTGGCACCGACGTACATGCACACGTACGGCGATCCGGCGGCCTGGGCGCAGCCGTACGGCAGCCCGGCGACGACACCGCCCGCGGCGAACTTCTCCGGGTACGCCGCCATCATCACCGACGTCATGCCGCCCCCGGCGGACAGGCCGGTGACGTAGACGCGGGAGGGGGCGCCGGAGACGTCGGCGAGCTGCCGGTCCACCATCTGCGCGACGGAC
>DASTDN010000210.1:0-8668 GCA_035710365.1 Streptomyces sp.
CCCTACGACTCGTTCTCCACGTCCGTGCAGGCCTTCCTGGAGCAGGCCGCCGCCGACCCGGACGTCCTCGCCATCAAGCAGACCCTGTACCGGACCTCGGGCGACTCGCCGATAGTGGACGCGCTGATCGACGCCGCCGAGTCCGGCAAGCAGGTCCTCGTCCTGGTCGAGATCAAGGCCCGATTCGACGAGCACGCCAACATCAAGTGGGCGCGCAAACTGGAGGAGGCCGGCTGCCACGTCGTCTACGGCCTGGTCGGCCTGAAGACGCATTGCAAGCTGTCCCTGGTCGTCCGCCAGGAAGGCGAAACGCTGCGCCGCTACAGCCACGTCGGCACCGGCAACTACCACCCGAAGACCGCCCGCCTCTACGAGGACCTCGGCCTGCTCACCGCCGACCCGCAGGTCGGCGCGGACCTGTCCGACCTGTTCAACCGGCTGTCGGGCTACTCACGCCGCGAGACCTACCGGCGGCTGCTGGTCGCGCCGAAGTCGCTGCGCGACGGGCTCGTCTCGCGGATCGGCAAGGAGGCCCAGCACCACCGTGCCGGACGCCCCGCGTACGTCCGCATCAAGGTCAACTCGATGGTCGACGAGGCCGTCGTGGACGCCCTGTACCGCGCCTCGCAGGCGGGCGTGCCCGTGGACGTGTGGGTGCGCGGCATCTGCGCGCTGCGGCCCGGCGTGGCGGGCCTGTCGGAGAACATCCGGGTGCGGTCGGTGCTCGGCCGGTTCTTGGAGCACTCGCGGATCTTCGCCTTCGGCAACGGCGGCGAGCCCGAGGTGTGGCTCGGCAGCGCCGACATGATGCACCGCAACCTCGACCGCCGTATCGAGGCGCTGGTCCGGGTCACCGACCCCGCGCACCGGGCGGCCCTCAACCGGCTGCTGGAGACGGGCATGTCCGACGCCACGGCGTCCTGGCACCTCGGCCCGGAGGGCGAGTGGACCCGGCACGCGGCGGACGCGGAGGGCGGTCCGCTGCGCAACATCCAGGAGATGCTCATAGACGCCCGGAGGCGCCGGCGTGGCAAAGCGACACCGTGACCCGGCGGACCGGACGACGGACGAGGCGCGGGGCGGGCCCGCCCGCGGCGGCACGCCCCTCGGCAGAGCGCACGACCCGGTGGCCGGGGGCGTCCGCGCCGACGGCCTCCCGCCCGCAGGCCTCCCGCCCGGCACCGGGCGGAACGACGCCCGTCCGAAGGGCACCGGGCGGCACGGCACCGGGTCCACCGGCACCTCCCCGAACGCCGACCGGCCGGCCGGGGACGCCCTGACCCGCTACCTGCGGAGCCAGGCCACCGGCGTCCTCCGCGCGCTGCGGCTGCACCGGGAGGCGGGCGGCCCGGCCGCGGCGCCCGGCGCGGGCGGCCCCGCGGACGCGGCCCGCGCGCTGCGCCGGGCGGCCCGCCGGATCAGCGGCACCCTGCACACCTTCCAGGCGCACCTCGACGCCGACTGGGCCGCTTCGCTGCGGCCCGAACTGGCCTGGGTGTCCGGCACCCTGGCCCTGGAGTACACGTACGCCGCCCGGCTGGAGCGGCTGCTGGGGGCCCTGCACCGCCTGTCGGGCGCGGCGGCGCCCGCGCGGACCGACGGGGCGGCGCCCGCGCGAACCACCGGCAGGGGCGCCGGGGAGGACCCCACCGGCCCCCGCCCGGCCGCCTCCCCGGTCCTCACGGCCGAACGCGGCACCCTCGCCGTGGGCGCCGCGAAGGCCGGCGCCCTCCTCGAACGCCGGCTGACCCTCGCCCGGGCCCGCGCCCACTCCACCGCCCTCCAGGCCCTCGGCAGCGGCCGCTTCCACGCGGTCGCCGACCAGGTCGCCCTGCTGGCCGGCGAGGTGCCCCTCGCCCGGCCCGGCGCGGGCGCGGAGCTGCACCCGTCGGCTGCGGCGGCCGAGGAACGGCTCGCGGCGGCGGTCGCCGCGCTCCCGCTGGTCACCGCGGGCAGCCCGTACAACTCGCAGGCCCTGATGCACGGCCTGTCCCCGGACCCGGCCCCGCATCCGCAGGACGCGCCCTGGCACCAGGTCCGCGCGCTGCTGCGCCTGCACCGCTATGCCCGCGAGCTCCTGCACGGCACGGACCACGCCCCGGCCACGAGCCGCGGCCCGGCCCCCGGCGTCCACCCGCCCACCACCGGCCGGGCCCTCGACGTCCACCCGCCCACCACCGCTCAAGCCCTCGACCCGCACCCGCTCACCACCGACCGGGCCCTCCACGTCCAGCCGCTCACCACCGACCAGACCCCCGACGTCCACCCCACCACCGGTCAGGCCCTCGGCCTCCACCTGCTCACCGCCGGTCAGGCCCTCGAACTGCACCGCGACGCCTCGGAGGCGGCGGCCGCCGTGGCCCACGCCGCCCGCACCCCGCGCATCGCCCCGGTCACCGCGTACGCCCTCGGCGTGCTCCACGCCGACCAGCGGCACGAGGTGGAGGCGGCCCGGTACGCCTTCCAGCGCTGCTGGTCCGGCGAACGGTCCGTGCCGGCGCCGTGAGCGTTCCGCCACCTCACCGCACCGTCCCCAGGGGTTCACCCCGCGTTCATGCACGCCCATCGGCGGCTTCACCTGTTCTGCTTAATTTCGGCATTACGCGATGCGAGCCGTGCCGCGAGTCGCCTCGGCGCCGCGCCCGCGTCAACCAGACTTCGCACACTTCGCACGCCGCCGGATTCAGGACGGCGGCCACCGGAAGGAACTCCCCCAAGTGAAGCTTCAGCGCAAGAACCGGCGGGCCCTCGCTCTCGGTGCTCTCGCCGCCTCCGGCGCCCTGGCCCTCACGGCGTGCGGGTCCGACGACACCGGCGGCACCGAGAACGGCTCCGCCAGCCAGCAGGCCGGCAGCATCGAGTGCGGCGACGCCAAGGGCCGGCTCCAGGCCTCCGGCTCCTCCGCCCAGAAGAACGCGATCGACGCGTGGATCAAGCAGTACACGGCCGCGTGCAAGGACGTGCAGGTCAACTACCGTCCGGACGGTTCCGGCGCCGGCATCACCGCCTTCACCCAGGGCCAGACCGCGTTCGCCGGCTCGGACTCCGCGCTGAAGCCGGAGGAGGTCGCCGCCTCCAAGAAGGTCTGCAAGAGCGGCCAGGGCATCGACCTGCCCATGGTCGGCGGGCCCATCGCGGTCGGCTTCAACGTCCCGGGGGTCGACGCGCTCACCCTGGACGCCCCCACGCTCGCCAGGATCTTCGACACCCAGATCAAGAAGTGGAACGATCCTGCGATCGCGAGGCTGAACCCCGGGGTGAAGCTCCCCGGCCTCCAGATCCAGCCCTTCCACCGCTCCGACGAGTCCGGCACCACGGACAACTTCACCAAGTACCTGAAGGCCGCCGCCCCCAAGGACTGGACGTACGAGCCCGAGAAGGCGTGGAAGGCACCGGGCGGCCAGTCCGCCAACGGCTCCTCCGGCCTGGCTCAGCAGGTCAAGGCCACCTCCGGCGCGATCGGCTACTTCGAGCTGTCCTACGCCAAGGACGGCATCACCACCGTCGACATCAAGACCGAGGCGGCCGAGCCCGTCAAGGCCACCGTCGACAACGCGACCGCCGCGATCGGCGCCGCCAAGGTCGTCGGCACCGGCAAGGACCTGGCGCTGGAGCTGGACTACACACCGGCCGTCGAGGGCGCCTACCCGATCGTCCTCGTGACGTACGAGATCACCTGCGACAAGGGCAACAAGGCGGACACCCTGCCCGCCACCAAGTCCTTCCTGGGCTACCTGGCCTCCGAGGAGGGCCAGGGCCTGCTGGCCGGCGCCGGCTACGCCCCGATGCCGGCCGAGATCATCGGCAAGGTCCGCGAGACCGTCTCGGGCCTGAGCTGACCCGGGTCGCGGCCCGTCCCCCGGGCTCCCCTCCGCGCCGCACGGCGGGGGCGGGACGCCCCGGGGCCGGTCCGCGCCGTCCGGTGCACCGCCGCCAGGAGCACCCCGCGACCCGCGGGGCTCCGTGAGAGCCGCCCAGCAGGCGGCTCCGCAGACCGGAGAACCCCATGGACACATCTACGCAGAAGCCTGCGGCCCCCGCGCCGCCGCCGCCCGCCCCGCCCCGCAACGCCTCCGGGCGTCGGTCCGCGCGCGGTGCCACCCGGCCCGGCGACCGCATCTTCACGGGCCTCTCCCGCGGTGCCGGCATCCTGGTCCTGGTGATCATGGCCGCCATCGCGGCCTTTCTGACCTACCGGGCCGTCCTGGCCATCGGCAGGGACGAGGCGAACTTCTTCACCAGCTTCGAGTGGGACCCGAGCGGCCTGCCGCCGCGGTTCGGCATCGCCGTGCTGGTCTTCGGCACCGTCGTGTCGTCGGTGATCGCCATGGTGCTCGCCGTCCCGGTCGCCGTCGCGATCGCCCTGTTCATCACGCACTACGCCCCGCCCCGTCTGGGCGGCGCCGTCGGCTACGTCATCGACCTGCTGGCGGCCGTGCCGTCCATCGTCTACGGCCTGTGGGGCGCCCTCGTCCTGGTCCCCAACCTCAGCGGCCTGTACGGCTGGATGGACGAGTACCTCGGCTGGACCGGCGTCCTCGACTGGCACGGGGGCGCCCCGCGCTCGCTGTTCACCGTGGGCATCCTCCTCGCGATCATGATCCTGCCGATCATCACCAACGTGAGCCGTGAGGTCTTCCGCCAGGTCCCGCGCACGCACGAGGAGGCCGCACTGGCCCTCGGCGCGACGCGCTGGGAGGTCATCCGGATGTCGGTGCTGCCCTTCGGCCGCTCCGGCGTGATCTCCGCCTCGATGCTCGGCCTCGGCCGCGCTCTGGGCGAGACGATGGCCGTCGCGATGGTCCTCTCGCCGAGCTTCGACATCGGCGCCGGCCTGCTCGACCCGGGCGGCGGCACCTTCGCCCAGAACATCGCGAGCAAGTTCAACGAGGCCACCACCATGGGCCGCGACGCCCTCATCGCCTCGGGCCTCGTCCTGTTCGTCATCACCCTGCTGGTCAACGGCGCGGCCCGGCTGATCATCGCCCGCCGCAAGGAGTACTCGGGGGCCGCCGCATGAACAACGCACCCCTCACCCCCGCCCGCGGCTCGCTGCGCGGCGCGACCCTGCCCAGGTGGTTCCCGTGGGCGGTCGCCGCGGGTTCGGTCGCCGTGGGCCTCGGGACCAGCGCCGCGGCCGGACTGCGCAGCGACATCCAGTGGGGCCTGATCGCCGCACTCGCCTTCGTCGCCGGCACGTACGGGATCTCCGCGTCCGTGGAGGGCCGGCGCCAGGCCAGGGACCGCATCGCGACCAGCCTGGTGTGGGTCGCCTTCCTCCTGGCCGTCGTGCCGCTGGCCTCCCTGGTCCGGGAGACGGTCGAGCAGGGCGTGAAGGTCCTCGACGGCTACTTCCTCAGCCACTCGATGGGCGTGGTCGCCGACACCGAGCCCGGCGGCGGCGTGTACCACGCGCTGCTCGGCACGCTGGAGCAGGTCGGCCTCGCCACCGTGATCGCCGTGCCGGTGGGTGTGCTCACCGCGATCTACCTGGTGGAGTACGGGCGGGGCAGGCTCGCCACGGCCGTGACCTTCTTCGTGGACGTCATGACGGGCATCCCGTCGATCGTCGCGGGCCTGTTCGTCCTCAGCCTGTGGATCGTGATCCTCGGCATGGGCTACTCCGGTTTCGCCGGCGCGCTCGCCCTGGCCATCCTGATGATCCCGGTGGTCGTCCGCTCCACCGAGGAGATGCTCAAGCTCGTCCCGGACGAACTGCGCGAGGCGTCCCTCGCCCTCGGTGTGCCGAAGTGGCGCACGATCCTGAAGGTGGTCCTGCCGACGTCGGCCGGCGGCATCACCACCGGGGTGATGCTGGCGATCGCCCGTGTCACCGGCGAGACCGCGCCCGTGCTGCTGCTGGTCTGGGGCACGACCTTCATCAACGCGAACCCGTTCTCCGACCCGCAGGCGTCGCTGCCGATGTACATCTACCTCCAGTACGCGAACAGCGGCGGCTCCGGCGCGGCGTACGACCGTGCCTGGGCGGCGGCCCTGACGCTCATCGCGTTCATCATGATCCTCAATCTGGTGGCCCGCGGCATCGCCCGCTGGAAGGCCCCGAAGACCGGTCGCTGAGGCCCCCCGACCCGAAAGAAGCAGTGATTGACATGGCCAAGCGCATCGACGTCAGCGGCCTGAACGCGTACTACGGCTCGTTCCTCGCCATCGAGGACATCTCGATGACGGTCCAGCCCCGCTCCGTGACGGCCTTCATCGGCCCGTCCGGCTGCGGCAAGTCCACCTTCCTGCGGACCCTGAACCGCATGCACGAGGTCACACCGGGCGGACGCGTCGAGGGCAAGGTCATGCTCGACGACGAGAACCTGTACGGCCCCGGCATCGACCCGGTCGCCGTCCGGCGCGAGGTCGGCATGGTCTTCCAGCGCCCGAACCCGTTCCCCACGATGTCCGTGTACGACAACGTCGCGGCGGGCCTGCGCCTGAACGGCAAGGTCAGGAAGTCCGACCTGGACGACGTGGTCGAGAGGTCCCTGCGCGGCGCCAACCTGTGGAACGAGGTCAAGGACCGCCTGGCCAAGCCGGGCTCGGGCCTCTCCGGCGGCCAGCAGCAGCGGCTGTGCATCGCGCGGGCGATAGCGGTGGAACCGGACGTCCTCCTCATGGACGAGCCCTGCTCCGCCCTGGACCCCATCTCCACCCTGGCGATCGAGGACCTCGTCGGCGAGCTGAAGGAACGGTTCACGATCGTCATCGTGACGCACAACATGCAGCAGGCGGCGCGCGTCTCCGACCGCACGGCCTTCTTCAACCTGGCGGCCGTCGGCCGGCCCGGCAAACTGATCGAGATCGACGACACGGAACGCATCTTCTCCAACCCGTCGGTCCAGGCCACCGAGGACTACATCTCCGGCCGCTTCGGCTGACCGCCCGCCCCCCTTTTCTCCTCGCGGTGCTGCAGGCGGTGCCGCCGCGAGGCAGGGCCCGCCCGCGGATCCCGGGGGCGGGCCCGACTCATGCCGCCCGGCGGCCGGTCGGCACTCGCGAGCCGCGCCGGGCAGGCGGCGCCCGGCAGGCGGCGTCCGTGAAGCGCCGGGCGGGCGGCCCGCCGCGAACCCGGCCGCTACCCGGACCGCGTCCGGGTGCGGCCCGGGAAACGGAACACCCGGCGTCCAGGAGGACGCCGGGTGCGCGGAACCCGTCAGGACCCGCCGAGCCGGGCAGGACCCGCGAAGCTACAGGAACGCCAGGTTCACGATCCCGTACGCACAAGCCGCCACGACCGCCGCGGCCGGCATCGTGATGAACCACCCCAGGATGATGTTCTTGGCGACCCCCCACCGCACGGCGTTCACCCGCTTCGTCGCCCCGACACCCATGATCGCCGACGTGATCACGTGCGTCGTGGAGATCGGCGCCTTGAACAGGAACGCGGTGGTGAACATGATCGACGCCCCGGTCGTCTCCGCGGCGAACCCCTGCGGCGGATCCAGTTCGATGATCTTTCGCCCCAGCGTCCGCATGATCCGCCACCCGCCGGCGTACGTACCGAGCGACAGCATCACCGCACACGCGATCTTCACCCACACCGGGATGGGGTCGCCGTAGTCCTCGACGTCGGCGATGACCAGCGCCATCACCACGATGCCCATCGTCTTCTGCGCGTCCTGAAGACCATGCCCCAGCGCCATCCCCGCCGCCGACACGGTCTGCGCGATACGGAATCCCCGCTTCGCCTTGTGCGGGTTGGCCCGCCGGAAGATCCACAGGATCACGGTCATCACCAGGTACCCGGCGACCAGCCCGACGACGGGCGAGACGAACATCGGAATGACGACCTTGTCCAGTACCCCGTGCCAGTACACGGCCGTACCGCCCGCCAGGGCCGCGCCCACCATCCCGCCGAACAACGCGTGCGACGACGAGGACGGCAGACCGAAGTACCAGGTGATGAGGTTCCAGGTGATCGCCCCGACCAGCGCGGAGAACAGGATCCCCATGCCCGTCGAACCGTGGGGCGTCTCGATCAGCCCCTCACTGACGGTCTTGGCGACCCCGGAGCCGAGGAACGCGCCGGCGAGGTTCATGACCGCGGCCATCGCCAGCGCGGCCCGCGGCGTCAGGGCGCGCGTGGACACGGACGTGGCGATCGCGTTCGCCGAGTCGTGGAAACCGTTGGTGTACGTGAAGAAGAGCGCGACCCCGATGGTCACGACCAGCGCGAAGGTGTCCATGAACGGCTCAGGACTCCTTGACGGCGATGGTCTCCACCGTGTTCGCCACGTGCTCGAAGGCGTCCGCCGCTTCCTCCAGGACGTCCACGATCTGCTTGAGCTTCAGCACCTCGATCGCGTCGTACGTGCCGTTGAAGAGGTGGGCGAGCAGCTTGCGGTGGATCTGGTCGGCCTGGTTCTCCAGCCGGTTGACCTCGATCCAGTACTCGGTGAGGTTGTCCATGGTGCGCAGGTTCGGCATGGCCTCGGCGGTCAGGTCGGCCGCCCGGGCCAGGACCTCGATCTGCTGCTCGACACCCTTGGGCAGTTCCTCGACGTTGTAGAGGACGACGAGGTCGACGGCCTCCTCCATGAAGTCCATGATGTCGTCGAGGGACGACGCGAGGCTGTAGATGTCCTCACGGTCGAACGGCGTGATGAACGAGGAGTTGAGCTGGTGGAAGATCGCGTGCGTGGCGTCGTCACCCGCGTGT
>DASTDN010000211.1:0-10705 GCA_035710365.1 Streptomyces sp.
AAGAGTCGATGAAGCAGCAGGGTGCGCACCCCGAGGACCCGGAGGGCCGGGACGACCCGGAGGGCACCTCCGACGCTTCGTCGCGCCCCCGGGACGCCGACGCCGAGGCGCCGCGCCCCGGCGCGGGACAAGCCGGCGACACCGCCCCGGGGACCGGGAACGGCACGGGGGACGGCCCCCGGAACCGGACCGGGGACGGGACGGGGGACAGCTCCGGGGACGGCTCCGGGAACGACGGAACCACGGCCGGCCCCGGTGAGCGGCGCGCGGAAGGGGCCCGTACGGAAGGGCCCCGCGCGGACGAGCGGGACGCCGACGGGCCGCACGCCCCCGCCACCCCCACGGACACACCGCCCGCGGACACGCCACCCGGCGGCAGGACTCCCGCCGGCCGGACTCGCGGCGGCGCGCGGCCCGACGGCGAGGCCCACGTCGACGAGGTAGAGGGCGACGAGCCGCTGCTCCCCGCGCGCGTGCACCGCCCCTCGGACCTGATGCGGCTGCTGGTGGGCGTCCTCGCCGTGGTCGTCCTGATGGCGATCGCCGCGTTCGCGCACGGGACGACCTCCGGCCTCGAACAGGACATCAACAAGGGCACCGGACAGGCACCCGACCTGCTCATCAAGCTCGCGGGGCTGGCGTCCAGCATCGCGATCCTCCTCGTGCCGGTCGCCTTCGCCGTCGAGCGCCTCATCAAGCGGGACGGGCTGCGCATCGCCGACGGGGTGCTCGCCGCCGTCCTGGCGCACGGCGTGACCCTGGCCACGGACCTGTGGGTCGCCAAAGCCGCGCCGGACTCCATCCAGGAGGCGCTGACGCAGCCCTCCCCGGGTGACATCACCGCCCTCACCGACCCCGTGCACGGCTACCTGGCGCCCGTGATCGCGTACATGACGGCAGTCGGCATGTCCCGGCGGCCCCGCTGGCGCGCGGTGCTGTGGATCGTGCTGATGCTGGACGCCTTCTCGATGCTCGTCACCGGCTACACGACGCCGTTCTCGATCATCCTGACGGTCCTGATCGGCTGGGGCGTGGCCTACGGCACGCTGTACGCAGTCGGCTCGCCCAATGTGCGCCCCACCGGCCGGACGCTGATGGCGGGCCTGCGGACCGTCGGATTCCGTCCGGTGAGCGCCTCCCGCGAGGAGGCCCCGGACGCGGCCGAGAGCGACCGGGGACGGCGCTACTTCGTCACCCTGGAGGACGGCCCTCCGCTGGACGTCACGGTCGTGGACCGCGAGCAGCAGGCGCAGGGCTTCTTCTACCGCGCGTGGCGCAACCTGACGCTGCGCGGCTTCGCCACCCGCAGCAGCCTGCAGTCGCTGCGCCAGGCCCTGGAGCAGGAGGCGCTGCTCGCGTACGCCGCCATCGCGGCCGGAGCCAACGCGCCCAGGCTGATCGCGACCTCCGAGCTCGGCCCGGACGCGGTGATGCTGGTCTACGAGCACTCCGGGGGCCGCTCGCTGGACTCGCTGCCGGACGAGGAGATCACCGACGCTCTGCTGCACGATACCTGGGACCAGGTACGGGCGCTGCAGTCCCGCCGGATCGCGCACCGCAGGCTGGTCGGTGACGCCGTGCTGGTGGATCGTTCCCGCGCGGTGATCCTCACCGATCTGCGGATGGGCGAGATCGCGGCCGGTGACCTGCTGCTGCGCATGGACATCTCCCAGTTGCTGGTGACGCTGGGGCTGCGGGTGGGCGCCGAGCGGGCGGTGGCCTCGGCGGTGAGCGTGCTCGGTCCCGACGCCGTCGCGGACTGCCTGCCGATGCTGCAGCCCATCGCGCTGAGCCGCTCCACGCGCGCGACCCTGCGCAGGCTCGCGCGGGAGCGGGCACAGCGCGAGCGCGAGGCGGTGCTGGAGGCGTCCCGGCAGGCCAAGGAGGCCCGTCTGGAGGCGGCCGGCGAGGCCGCGCGGCCGGTGCCGGAGAAGCCGGACAAGAAGACCGAGCGGGCCGAGGCGCGGGCCGAGAAGCGGGCGATCGACGAGGCCATCGACGAGGCGCGCGAGGAGGACCTGCTCAGCCAGATCCGCCACCAGGTGCTGCGGATCAGGCCGCAGGCCCCGGTGGAGCCCGCCCGCCTGGAGCGGGTGCGTCCACGCACGCTGATCAGTTTCATCGCGGGGGCCATCGGCGCGTACTTCCTGCTGACGCAACTGACGCACATCGAGTTCGGGCCGCTCGTCGCGCACGCCGAGTGGGGCTGGGTGGCGGCGGCGGTGCTGTTCTCGGCGGCCAGCTATGTCGCGGCGTCGATGTCGCTGCTGGGGTTCGTGCCGGAGCGGGTGCCGTTCCTGCGGACGGTCGCGGCCCAGGTCGCTGGGTCGTTCGTGAAGATCGTCGCCCCGGCGGCGGTCGGCGGCGTGGCCCTGAACACCCGGTTCCTGCAGCGCTCGGGCGTGCGGCCGGGGCTCGCGGTGGCGAGCGTCGGCGCCTCGCAGTTGTTCGGTCTGGGCTGCCACATCCTGATGCTGCTGGCCTTCGGCTACCTGACGGGCACCGAGAAGACGCCGTCCCTGTCGCCCTCCCGCACGGTCATCGGCGGGCTGCTGACGGTGGCCGTGCTGGTGCTGGTGGTGACGTCGGTGCCGTTCCTGCGGAAGTTCGTCATCACGCGCGTGCGGTCGCTGTTCGCGGGGGTCGTGCCCCGCATGCTCGACGTGCTGCAGCGCCCGCAGAAGCTGGTCACCGGCATCGGCGGCATGCTGCTGCTGACGGCCTGTTTCGTGATGTGCCTGGACGCCTCGATCCGTGCCTTCGGCGACGAGACGTCCTCGATCAGCATCGCCAGTGTCGCCGTGGTGTTCCTCGCGGGCAACGCGCTGGGGTCGGCGGCGCCCACGCCCGGCGGTGTCGGAGCCGTCGAGGCGACCCTCACGGTGGGTCTGATCGCGGTCGGCCTGCCGAAGGAGGTCGCCGCGCCGGCCGTGCTGCTGTTCCGGCTGCTGACGCTGTGGCTGCCGGTACTGCCGGGCTGGCTGGCGTTCACGCACCTCACGCGCAAGGGAGCGCTGTGACGCCGGGCGAGGGTCGCGGCGCGCCGCGCCCCACGGTCCCCGGGCGGCACCCTGCCGGTACCGCGGCTCCACGGCCTCCCCGGCCCGCGCCGCCGCCGCTCGTCCGGCCCGGGCGGCCCTAACCTCGTCCGGGTCCGGGCGGCCCTCACCTCGTCCGGGTCCGGGCGACCCTTACCTCCTCCGGTCTGTGCGGCCGAAGCTCGCCCGGCCCGGGCGCCCGTAGCCCGCCCCGCCCGCACTGCCGTCGCTCGTCCGGCCCGCGTCGCCGGAACGCGTCCGACCCGGGCGCCCCGAAGCTCGTCCGACGCGCGCCGCCATAGCTAGTCCGACCCGAGCCCCCGAGGCTCCTCCGGCCCGGGCGGCCCGTAGCTCGCCCCGCCCTCACCGCCGTCGCTCGTCCCGTCCGCACCGCGGAACCTCGCCCGACCCGCGCGCCCCGAAGCTCGCCCGACCCGGGCCGCCAAGCTCGCCCGGCCCGGGTCGCCGGAACGCGCCCGGAGGCCCGTAGCTCGTCCGGCCCGTGTCCCGAGCGTCGTGACCGGGCCGAGCGCAGGATGGAGGCATGCCGAAGCCGCCCCGGATGCGCGCCGCTGCCCTGACGACGACCGCCGTGCTGCTCTGCACCCTGGCCTCGGCATGCGGGGGCGACGACACCCGGGGGGAGGACCTGCCCCACCAGGACCTCGGCTGGAAGGACTGCCCCGCACCGTCGCGGGAGCAGGGCGGCGGCGACACGCCCTCACCACTGCCGGACGGCGACGGCTGGCAGTGCGCCACCATGAAGGCCCCCCTCGACTGGGACGACCCCGAGGGCGAGACGATCGGCATCGCGCTGATCCGGGCGAGGACGACCGGCGGCGCCGGCCGGCGGATCGGCTCGCTGGTGTTCAACTTCGGCGGCCCCGGCGGCTCGGGCGTCACCACCCTGCCCGCCTTCGGAGCCGACTACGCGACCCTGCGCACCCGCTACGACCTGGTCAGTTTCGACCCGCGCGGGGTGGGCCGCAGCGCCCCCGTCCGGTGCGAGAACGACCAGCGGCTCGACGCGTACTTCCAGCGGGACGCCACCCCCGACGACGCCGCCGAGCGCACCGCGTGGCTGAACGGCACCGAGGAGTTCAACGACGCCTGCGAGAAGCACTCGGAGAAGATGCTGCCGCACGTGCGCACCACCGACGCGGCCCGTGACCTGAACCTGATGCGCCAGGTCCTCGGCGACGACAGGCTGTACTACTTCGGCGTCTCCTACGGCACCGAACTCGGCGGCGTCTACGCCCACCTCTTCCCGAAGAAGGTGGGCCGGGCCGTCCTCGACGCGGTGGTCGACCCGACGCAGACGGCCGAGCAGGGCTCGCTCGCGCAGGCCAGGGGCTTCCAGCTCGCCCTGGACAACTACGCGAAGGACTGCGTGTCCAAGGCCGCGAAGTGCCCGGTCGGCGACACCGCGCAGGACGTGAAGAACCGCATCGCCCGGCTGCTCGGGGACCTCGACCGCAAGCCGGTCCCGGGCGTCTTCCCCCGCGAGCTGACGCAGACGACCGCGACCGGCGGCATCGCGCAGGCCCTGTACTCGAAGGACTTCTGGCAGTACCTGACGGAGGGCCTGCAACGGGCGTACGAGGGTGACGGCGAGGTCCTGATGCTGCTGTCCGACACGCTGAACGGACGCAACGAGGACGGCCAGTACGACAACTCCACCGCGGCCAACGTCGCCATCAACTGCGCCGACGACAAGCCGCGCTACACCCCCGCCGACGTGACGCGCAGCCTCCCCCGGTTCCGGGCCGCCTCCGGCGTGTTCGGCGACTACCTCGCCTGGGGCATGCTCGGTTGCACCGGCTGGCCGGTGCCGGGCGCCGCCGACCGTCCCGACGTGAGCGCGCCCGGATCGCCGCCGATCCTCGTGATCGGCAACACCGGCGACCCCGCCACCCCCTACGAGGGCGCCCGGCGGATGGCGGCGGCGCTCGGCAGGGGCGTCGGTGTCGAGCTGACGTACAAGGGCCAGGGGCACGGCGCGTACGGCAGCAACAGCCGGTGCGTCCGGGCCGCCGTCAACGGCTACCTGCTGGAGGGGAGGGTCCCGCGGGCGGGCACCGTCTGCTCCTGAGGGGCACAAGCCCCGAGAGTCCCGCAGAACAGCAGGTCAAGGGCTTCCCGCAGGTTCCCGCAGGTTCCCGCGGGCATCGGGCGGTCCGTCCTGCGGCCACCGGCGCCGTCACCGCCCGTAAGGACCGCCTCCACGGCGCGTACGGCGGCGGCACCTGTGTGGATTCCGCGATCAACGACCCGTTGCCGCCCGGCAGGCCACCGCGGGACGGCAAGATCTGGTCCCGAGGGGCGGAATCAGGATTTTCACCGACCCGGTCCATTCGCAGGGCCATGCCCGGCCCCGCCGGAGTCCGGGTGATTGCCCGGCCCGCCGGAGTCCGGGTGATCCGCCTCATTCGCTGTCACAACGAACGACCCCGCGGTGTCTCGAAGTGGAGCCCGTGGAAGCAAGAGGAGACACCATGGCTGAGAACACCGACGTGATCGTGGTCGGAGGCGGATACGCAGGCGTGATGGCGGCCAACCGGCTGACGCAGCGCGACGACGTGACAGTGACTCTGATCAACCCGCGCCCGGCCTTCGTCGAGCGGATCCGCCTGCACCAGTTGGTCGGGGGCTCCCACGGCGCGGTCGCGGAGTACCGGGAAGTCCTCGCCGACAGCGTCCGGCTGAAGGTCGACACCGTGACGAGCATCGACGCGGCCGACCGCACGGTGACGCTGGAGAGCGGCGGCCGGGTGGCCTACGACTACCTGGTCTACGCCGTGGGCAGCGGCAGCGACGATCCGCGGGTGCCGGGAGCGGCCGAGTTCGCGTACTCCGTCACCGGCCTGGAGGAGGCGGAGCGGCTGCGGCCGGTCGTGGCCGCCGCGTCCACGGTGACGGTCGTCGGCGCCGGTCCGACGGGCATCGAGACCGCCGCCGAGCTGGCGGAGCAGGGACGTGCGGTGACCCTGGTGTGCGGCGGGGTGCTCGGGCCGTACCTGCATCCGCGCGGCCGTCGCTCGGTGGCCGGCCGGCTCGCCCGGCTGGGAGTGACCGTGATCGACGGCCCCGACTCGGAGGTCACGGCCGTGACCGACGGTTCCGTGGAGCTGAGCGGCGGGCGCACGGTGCCGGGCGAGGTGGCCATCTGGACCGCCGGTTTCGGTGTGCCGGACCTGGCCCGCCGCAGCGGGCTGAGCACCGACGCCGTGGGCCGCCTGCTCACCGACGAGACGCTGACGAGCGTGGACGACGCGCGCATCGTGGCGGCCGGGGACTCGGCGGCGCCGTCGGACCGGCCGTTCCGGATGAGCTGTCAGGCGGCGGGCCCGCTGGGCGCCCAGGCCGCGGACACGGTGCTGAGCCGCATCGCGGACCGGGAACCGGAGCGGGTCGGCGTGGTGTTCGCCGGCCAGTGCCTCAGCCTGGGGCGCCGTACGGCCATCTTCCAGTTTTCCGGCAAGGACGACACCGCGAAGGGGCTCTACCTCGGCGGTCGTCTCGGCGCGAAGCTGAAGGAGTTCATCTGCCGGCACACCCTCAAGCAACTGGCGGGCGAGGCGGCCAAGCCCGGTTCGTACGTGTGGCGGAAGGACGACAGGCGCCGGGAGGCGCCGGCCGCGGAACGCGACGAGACGGAGACCACGGCGGAGCGGGCGGCCTGACAGCCGTGCCCGCCTGACCGCGGTGCGGGAAGACGGACCGACCACCCCGTGCCGGGCGCGGCGCCCGACCACGGGGACGGGGCGGACCGTCCCGCGCGGGCCGCCCCTGCCCGGACGTGCCCCGCACGGCCACCCACCGTGCAGAGCACGGCACCCGACCGCGGGGGCGGGGCCGGACCAGCGGGGACGGGGACGGACCAGCGGGGAAGGGACCGGACGTCCCCCACGACCGGACCCGTCGGACCGTTCCCGCAAGGCCACCCGCCGCACGCGGACGGGCCCGCCATCCACGGGCCCGTTCCCCGCAGGGGGCCGCCCTACGCGGACGCGTCCGGCAGGCGCAGGGCGGCGCGGCTGACCGCAGGGCCGCCCGTCGCACGGGGCACAGGCGGGCGCGGGGCGGGCCCGACGGGCACGGGCGGCCCCGGGCCGCCCGTCACACGAACCCCGCCCCCCCACCCGGAACACGCCCCGTCAGCAACCCGGTCCCCGGCGCGGACGCGGCCGGCCGCCACACCCGGTCCGCCGCACGGGGCTCGTCCGGGACACCTCTGTGCCGCACGGGGCCCGTCCGGCACAGAGGTGTCCCCGCCACGCAGGACCGCCCGTCACCGGTCCGGCCGACTGGTCGGCCCGGCCCGTGAACCCGGCCCGGTGCGGCGCCGACAAGTGCGGCGGGCGTGCCCGGCCGTGAATGGAGAGAGGCCGAGAGAGATGACCGACCACGTCACCGATTCCGCGACCGAGGTGTTCGTCGCCCACCGCAACCTGCTGTTCACCGTCGCCTACGAGATGCTGGGCTCGGCGGCCGACGCCGAGGACGTCCTGCAGGAGACATGGCTGCGGTGGGTCGGCGTCGACCTGGACGAGGTCCGCAACCAGCGTGCCTACCTGGTCCGGATCACCACCCGGCAGGCGCTCAACCGGCTGCGCACGATGCAGCGCCGCAGAGAGGCGTATGTCGGCCCCTGGCTGCCGGAGCCGATGCTCACGGCGCCGGACGTGGCCGAGGACGTGGAGCTCGCGGAGAGCGTGTCGACGGCACTGATGCTGGTCCTGGAGACGCTGTCGCCGACCGAGCGGGCCGTGTTCGTCCTGCGGGAGGTGTTCGACGTCGGGTACGACGAGATCGCGGCGGCGGTGGGCAAGACCTCCGCGGCGGTCCGGCAGATCGCGCACCGGGCCCGGCGGCACGTCGACGCCCGCCGTCCGCGCGGGGTGGTCTCGCCGGGCGAGACGAGGGCGGCGCTGGAGTCGTTCCGGCGCGCGCTGGAAACCGGGGACCTCCAGGGGGTCCTCGACGTACTCGCGCCCGACGTGGTCATGCTCAACGACGGCGGCGGCCACAAGCAGGCCGCCCCGCGCCCGGTCGCCGGCGCCGAGAAGGTGGCCCGCTTCTTCTTCGGAGTCCTCGGCAGGACGGAGGGAGAGATCACCGCCGAGCCCACGCCGGTCAACGGCGACACGGCGCTCGTCGCGCGTCTGGACGGCGAGATCGACGGCGTCCTGACGGCCCGCATGGACGGCGGGCGCATCACCGCCCTCTACTACGTCCGCAACCCGGAGAAGCTGACCCGGGTGGAGTCCGAGACCACCCTCACCCTCCGCTGAGACGACCCGCTCGGCACGGCACAGCACGGAACGGCACGGCCCACGGCACCCGGACGAACCGGAGCCGTGGGCCATGGGCCGTGAACCGTGAACCGTGGCTGTGAACGCCAAGCCCCCGTCGCCCCCGCCGAGACCGTGGCCGAGGAGCCGGAGGGCCGGGGAGCCGGTCAGTACACCGGCTTGTGCGGCTCGATCTGGTTGACCCAGCCGATGACGCCGCCTCCGACATGCACGGCGTCGGAGAAGCCCGCCGACTTCAGGACCGCGAGGACTTCCGCACTGCGGACACCCGTCTTGCAATGCAGGACGATCTTCTTGTCCTGGGGGAGACCTTCGAGGGCGCTGCCCATCAGGAACTCGTTCTTGGGGACGAGACGGGCGCCGGGGATGGAGACGATCTCGTACTCGTTCGGCTCGCGGACGTCGATGATCTCGATGCTCTCGCCGTCCTCGATCCACTCCTTGAGCTGCTTGGGAGTGATCGTGGAGTCGGAGGCCGCGGCCTGCGCCTCCTCGGAGACGACGCCGCAGAAGGCCTCGTAGTCGATGAGCCCGGTGACGGTGGGGTTTTCGCCGCACACGGCGCAGTCGGGGTCCTTGCGGACCTTGACCTGGCGGTACTGCATCTCCAGCGCGTCGTAGATCATCAGGCGGCCGACCAGCGGTTCGCCGATGCCGGCGAGCAGCTTGACGGCCTCGTTGACCTGGATGGAGCCGATGGACGCGCACAGCACGCCCAGAACGCCGCCCTCGGCGCAGGAGGGGACCATGCCGGGGGGCGGGGGCTCCGGGTAGAGGCAGCGGTAGCAGGGGCCGTGCTCGGACCAGAACACGGAGGCCTGGCCGTCGAAGCGGTAGATCGAACCCCAGACGTACGGCTTGTTGAGCAGCACGCACGCGTCGTTGACCAGGTAACGGGTCGCGAAGTTGTCCGTGCCGTCGACGATGAGGTCGTACTGGCCGAAGATGTCCATCACGTTGTCGGCTTCCAACCGCTCCTCGTGAAGGACCACGTCCACGTACGGGTTGATGCCCTTGACCGTGTCGCGGGCGGACTCCGCCTTCGAACGGCCGATGTCGGCCTGGCTGTGAATGATCTGGCGCTGCAGGTTCGATTCGTCGACCTCGTCGAACTCCACGATGCCGAGCGTGCCGACGCCCGCCGCGGCCAGGTACATCAGGGCCGGCGAACCGAGGCCGCCGGCGCCCACGCACAGGACCTTGGCGTTCTTCAGCCGCTTCTGCCCGTCCATCCCCACGTCGGGGATGATCAGGTGGCGGGAGTACCTGCGGACCTCGTCTACGGTGAGCTCGTCAGCCGGCTCGACCAGGGGTGGCAGCGACACGGGGACTCCGTTGGTCGGTCGATCACTACGGTTGTTCTCCCCGCAACACTGCCACGCGCTTTTTCATTCCGAGACACCCGTCCCGGTCCGCGAGACGATGTCGTCCCAGTGGCCGGGCACGGCCCCGAAGGGCTCGGCGGCGCGTACGCCGGTGCCGGGTCGGCGCGGGTGCCCGTGGGCCTCCGGCGCAGCCCTCGGGGCCGCCGGTCCGGCCGGTGGGGCAGACCGTTCCCGTGCCCCGTCGGCGGGCGATGCGCGGGGCGTACCGGAACCGCCCGCGCCGTAGGGGACGACCCGGTCCAGGGGACGACCGGGTCTGCCGAGCCGGGACCGCTCCGTCGGCGCGACCGGCGGGTGCGGGTGGCCCGGGGCGCCGGTGCCGGGCCGTACGCCGGTGCGCGGGGAGCCCGCTCCGGCCCGGGTCAGATACGGCACGCGGCCTCCATCCAGATGTCGGCGAGGGACTCTTCGAGGTTGATCCGGGGCCGCCAGCCGAGCCGGTCGCGCGCGGTGCGCACGTCGGCCTGCTGCCAGCTTCCGCAGCCGTCGGGGTAGGGGTAGGCGATCGGGGCCGCGTGGTCGGGGTCGCTGCGGGGGTGGCCGATGACGGGCCGGAGGTGGCCGCCGGGCGGGCCGTCGAGTTCGTGCAGGGCGCCGCCGTAGCCGGCCACGCGGGCGAGGACGGCGGCGGCGTCGCGCAGCCGGACGGCCCGGCCGGAGCCGATGTTGATGACGCCCTGCGCGGCCGAGAGCGAGGCCGCGTGGACGGCCCGCGCCACGTCCCGTACGTCGATGAAGTCGCGCTGCGCGCCCAGACCGCCGAGCTTCAGCTCGCCGTCGCCGGACTGCATCGCGCGGCGCATCGCCTCGGCGAGACGCCCGAGTGGGGAGCCGGCGGGCGTGCCGGGGCCGGCCGGCGAGAAGACGCGCAGGACGACGGCGTCGAGGCCGGAGCCGAGCACGAGCTCGGTGGCGGCGAGCTTGCTGACGCCGTACGGCCCGCCGGGTCTGGGGACGGCGTCCTCGG
>DASTDN010000212.1:0-8087 GCA_035710365.1 Streptomyces sp.
TGCCGGGCGGCGACTCCGGCGCCGAGGATGCCGTGGACGACGAAGTTCAGGGCGCGCAGGTTCGGCAGGACGTGCCGGACGACGGTCAGGCCGCGGCTCTCGGGCACGAGGTCCCGGAACCGGTCGGCGGTCAGCTCGTGCGCGAGCCACCGCCAGGCGTCGTCGGTCCGTACCCACACGCCGACGTTGGCGTCCCCGCCCTTGTCGCCGCTGCGGGCCCCGGCGACGAGTCCGAGCGGCGCGCGCCGGGTGGGCCCGGCCGGGAGCGGGCGGGGCAGGGCGGGGCCGGGCGCCTCCTCCAGGTCGCGGGTGGCCGTGGGCGCGGGCACGGTGCGGCGGCTGCCGTCGGGCAGCACGGCGACGTGCTCCACGCAGCCCTGCTCGACGTACGCCGCCTCGAACACGCCGTACGGGCTGCCCTTGCCGGGCGGGGCGGTCACGTGGAACCCGGGGTATCCGGCCAGCGCCAGTTCGACGGCCGCGCCGCTCAGGGCCCGCCCGACGACGGCCTCGTCGGGGTCGCGGGCGACGAGCCGCAGCAGCGCGCTGGCCGTCTCCTCGGTGGGCGCGTCGAGCCGGTCGGTGCGCACCAGGTCCCACCGCGCCTCCCGGGGCGGCGACGTGGCGAGCGCGTCCGCCATCTGCTCCCGCACCAGCGCGGCCTTGGCCTCGATGTCGAGGCCGGTGAGCACGAAGGTGACCTCGTTGCGGAAGCCGCCGAGCCGGTTGAGCCCGACCTTGAGGGCGGGTGGCGGCGCCTCGCCCCGCACGCCCTCGATCCGCACCCGGTCGGGCCCGTCCTGGCCGAGCCGTACGGTGTCGAGGCGGGCGGTGACATCGGGCCCGGCGTACCGGGCGCCGCCCGTCTCGTACAGCAGTTGGGCGGTGACGGTGCCGACGTCGACGAAGCCGCCGGTCCCTGGGTGCTTGGTGATGACGCAACTGCCGTCGTCGTGGATCTCGGCGAGGGGGAAGCCGGGGCGGCGCACGTCGCGGCCGGGCTCGTGGAAGAACGCGTAGTTGCCGCCCGTTGCCTGCGGCCCGCATTCCAGGACGTGCCCGGCGACCACGGCCCCGGCCAGCCGGTCGTGGTCGCCGGCCGTCCAGCCGAAGTGGGCGGCGGCGGGCCCGGTGACGAGGGCCGCGTCGGTGACCCGGCCGGTGACGACGATGTCCGCGCCCGCCCGCAGGCACTCCGCTATCCCGAAGCCGCCGAGGTAGGCGTGCGCGGCGAGGGTGCCGGGGTGGGACGCCGCGAGGTTGTCGCCCTCGACGTGCGCGACCCGCACCGGCACCCCGGTCCGCCCGGCGAGTTCGCGGACGGCGTCGGCGAGCCCGGACGGGTTGAGCCCGCCCGCGTTGGACACGATCCGCACGCCCCGCTCGTGGGCGAGCCCGAGGCACTCCTCCAACTGCCGCAGGAAGGTGCGGGCGTAACCGGCGGTGGGGTCGCCCAGGCGGTCCCGGCCGAGGATGAGCATGGTCAGCTCGGCGAGGTAGTCGCCGGTCAGGACGTCGAGTTCGCCGCCGGTGAGCATCTCGCGCATGGCGTCGAAGCGGTCGCCGTAGAAACCGGAGGCGTTGCCGATGCGCAGGGGCGGGCGGGTGCCGGCCGGGGTGCTCACCGCGCGGCTCCCTTCGCGGGCCGGCCGGGTCCGGGCGGCCCGGCGAAGGCCTGCGCGATGCCCAGCCACCGCTCGGCGTCGGCGCCCTCGGCCCGTACGGCGAGGTCGTCGCGGTGGGCGCGCTGCGTGACGAGGAGGCAGAAGTCGAGGGCGGGCCCGGTGACCCGCTGCGGCGCGTCCCCGGGGCCGTACGCCCACGTCTCGCCGCCGGGGCCGGTCAGCTCGACGCGGAACTCCTCGGCGGGCGGTGTCAGTCCGTGCGCGTGGTACGCGAAGTCGCGGGCGCGCACCCCGATGCGGGCGATGTGCCGGAGCCGGCCGGTGGGGGGCCGGACGACGCCCAGCGCGTCCGCCACGTCCAGGCCGTGGGCCCAGGTCTCCATCAGCCGGGCCGTGGCCATCGAGGCGGCGGCCATCGGCGGCCCGTACCAGGGGAAGCGCGCGCCGGGCGGGGCGGCCCGCAGCTCCTTGTCCAGGGCGGCGCGCCCGGCCCGCCAGGTCTCCAGCAGCCGGGGCGCGGGCAGCCGCGCGCCCTCCTCGGCGCCGTCGTCGACGTAGCTGTCGGGCGCGGCGAGGGCCTCCTCGACCAGGGCGCGGAAGCGTTCGCCGTCCGTGACGGCCGCCAGGGCCGAGCGGTCGGTCCACGCGAGGTGGGCGATCTGGTGCGCGATGCTCCAGCGCGGGGCGGGGGTGGCGAGGGCCCACTGCCCGGGCGTCAGCCCGGCCACCAGCCGGTCCAGTTCCTCGCTCTCCTCACGCAGATCGTCGATCACGGGCGTCGGATCAGCCACGGTGCGCTCCCTGGGGCCACGACGGTGTGCGGTGCGGTGCGGTGCGGTGCGGTGCGGAAGGAGCATGGCAGCAGCGGGGACCGTAAACAAGCACGCGTGCTTGATTTGTTCGGGACGGCGGGCCCGGCCCCCGGCCCCGCTAGGGGACCTTCCGGGCTCCGACCTGGGTCCGGACCGCGCCCATGCTCGCCGCGACGACGAGGCCGATGGCGAGGACCTGCGCGGGTTCGAGGGCCTGCCCCAGGACGAGGAAACCGGCCGTCGCCGCGAGGGCGGGCTCCAGGCTCATCAGGACGGCGAACGTGGACGCGGCCATGCGGCGCAGCGCCAGCAGTTCGAGCGTGTACGGCGTCACCGAGGACAGCAGCGCGACGCCCGCGCCCAGCCCGAGCGTGACGGGGTCGGCGAGCTTCGTCCCGGACTCCGCGAGGCCCAGCGGCAGGCTGAGCAGCGCCGCCACCGTCATGGCCAGCGCGAGCCCGTCGGCCTGCGGGAACCTGCGTCCCGTCCGCGCGCTGAAGACGATGTACCCCACCCACATGGCGCCCGCGCCGAGCGCGAAGGCGGCGCCCGCCGGGTCGAGGCCGCCGAAGTCCCCGCCGCCGAGCAGCACGACGCCGCCCAGGGCGAGCGCGGCCCACAGCACGTTGATCAGGCGGCGGGTCGCGAGGACGGAGAGGGCGAGCGGGCCGAGGACTTCGAGGGTGACGGCCGGGCCGAGCGGGATGCGGTCGGCGGCCTGGTAGAAGAGGGCGTTCATGGCGCCCATCGCCGTGCCGAAGGCGACGACCGTGCCCCAGTCGGCGCGCGAGTAGCCGCGCAGCTTCGGCCGGCACACCACCAGCAGCACGACCGCCGACACCAGCAGCCGCAGCGTGACGACGCCGAGCGCTCCGGCCCGGGGCATCAGTCCGACCGCGAGCGAGGCACCGAACTGCACGGAGACGCCTCCGGCGAGGACCAGCCCCACGGGACCGAGCGCGCCCCGGCGGGCCGGGCCGCCGGACGACGGGGCGGGACCGCCGCCGGCCGCCGCCGCGGGGGCGGCCGGGGCCGGAGCGGGCGGGACGGGGGCGCTGGGGGAGGTCACGGGCGGAGGGCCTTCCACGAACGGGGTGTTTCCGGGACGCATGGGTGCGCGTCCAGTGTGCTGCACTCACCAGTGCACGGCAATGGACTTCGCGGGGTGTTCATTCCCGGCCCGGCGCCCGGTCGGCCGCCCGGTCCCCCGCCTCGTCCAGCGCCTGGGCCAGCACCTCCGCGAGGTGCCGTCCCCGCACCCCGGCGAGCTGGTCGAGCTGGGTGCGGCACGAGTACCCGTCGGCGAGGACCTCCGCCCCGGCCGGGGCGGACCGTACGGCCGGAAGCAGTTGCTCCTCGGCGCAGGCCACGGACACGTCGTAGTGGCCCCGCTCGAAGCCGAAGTTCCCGGCGAGTCCGCAGCAGCCGCCGGCCGGTTCGCCCGTGAGGCCCGCCGCGGCGCGCAGCCGGCGCTCGGCGGCGTCGCCGAGGACGGCGTGCTGGTGGCAGTGGGTCTGCCCGGTCACCGGCCGGTCGAGGCGCGGCGGGCGCCAGTCGGGCGCGTACCGCTCCAGGGCCTCGGCGAAGGTGACGACGAGGGCGGCGAGGCGCGGGGCGCGGGGATCGTCGTGCAGCAGCTCGGGCAGGTCGGTGCGCAGGGCCGCCGCGCAGCTCGGCTCCAGCACCACGACGGGGGCGCCGGCCTCCAGCACGGGCGCCATCAGGTCCAGGGTGCGGCGCATCACCGTACGGGCCAGGTCGAGCTGGCCGGTGGAGACGTACGTGAGCCCGCAGCAGACGCGGGGGCGGGGCCACAGGAACGGCAGCGGGCCGGGGAACCGGGACCGGCCGTCGCCCACCCGCGCGTGCCGGGACGCGACGACCGGCGGCAGGGCGACGCGCAGCCCGGCCGCCTCCAGCACCCGTACGGCGGCGCGGCCCACGGACGGGGACAGGTACTCGGTGAAGGTGTCGGGCCAGAGGAGGACCAACGGCCCTCCGGTGGGGGCGGCGGGGGCCCCCGGGCCGATGGGAGCGGCCGGGCTGGCTGGAGCGGCCGGGCCAGCCGGAGCAGCGGGGGGCGGGGGGCCGTCCTGAGCGGCCGGAGAGGCAGAGCCGACCGCGGAGGTTGGAGGGGCCGCGGAGGCCGCGGGGCCATCCGAAGCGGGAGGGGCCGCCCCAGCAGCCCCAGGAGCCCCAGGAGCCCCAGCAACCCCAACAGCATCCTGAGTGGCCAGGACGGCAGGGGCGGCAGGGCGGCGGCGCCACCACCTGGTGAACGGCTCCCGCGCGAGCCGCGGAATCGTCCGCTCGGGCGCGATGCCGCCGGCGCGCCTGGCGAGCGCGGCGAGGGGCCGCACGGAGGCGAGGGCGTTGACGGCCCCGGCCGCCCGCAGCGCGGCCACCCACCGCAGCCAGCCCGGCAGCCGCCCCATCGAGTAATGGGCGGCGGGCCGCGGACGCCCGCGGTAGTGCCGGTGCAGGAACTCCGCCTTGTACGTGGCCATGTCGACCTCGACCGGGCAGTCGGAGCGGCAGCCCTTGCAGGACAGGCACAGATCGAGCGCGTCCCGCACCTCGGTGGAGCGCCAGCCGTCCTCGACGACCTCCCCCGCGAGCATCTCGTGCAGCAGCCGGGCGCGCCCGCGCGTGGAGTGCCGTTCCTCACCGGTCACGCGGAAGGACGGGCACATGACGGCGGAACCGCCGGTCACCGACGTGGTACGGCACTTGGCGACGCCGACGCAGCGGCGTACGGCGGCGGAGAAGTCACCGCCGTCGGCGGGGTAGCCGAAGGCGACGTCGACGGGCTCCGGCCGGCGGGCGAGGGGCGCGAAGCGGAGGCCGGAGTCCAGCGGCGCGGGCCGCACCAGCACCCCCGGATTGAGCAGCCCCCCGGGATCCCACACCCCCTTGACCCGCTCGAACAGCCCGACCATCGCGGAGCCGTACATCCGCGGCAGCAGCTCGGCGCGGGCCATGCCGTCCCCGTGCTCCCCGCTCAGGGAACCCCCGTGGGCGACGACGAGGCCGGCGAGTTCCTCGGAGAAGCGCCGGTAGCGTGCGACACCGGGCGCGGTCAGCAGGTCGAAGTCGATCCGGACGTGAATGCACCCGTCACCGAAGTGCCCGTACGGCGTGCCGCGCAGCCCGTGGGCGGCGAGCAGCGCCCGGAACTCGCGCAGGTACGCGCCGAGCCGGGCGGGCGGCACCGCGCAGTCCTCCCAGCCGGGCCAGGCCTCCGTGCCGTCGGGCATCCGGGTGGCGGTGCCGCTGGCGTCTTCCCGGACCCGCCACAGGGCGCGCTGCCCGGCGGGATCGGTCACCACGAGGGAGCCGAGGGCGTCGGCGGCGCGCACGACCGCCTCGGCCCGGGCGCGCGCCTCGCCGTCCGTGCGCCCGCCGGTCTCCACGAACAGCCAGGCCCCGCCGCGCGGCAGCGCGCCCGCGTCCGCCCCGGGCACGAGATCGGCGGCCATGCCCTCGACGGTGAGCGGCCGGTGGGACAGCAGCCCGTGGGCGGCCTCGGCGGCGGCGCTCTCGTCGGCGTACCCGAGGACGGCGAGCGCCCGCGCGGGCGGCGCCTCCACCAGTCGCACGACGGCCTCGGTGAGGATGCCGAGGGTGCCCTCGGAGCCGCAGAAGGAACGGGCGACGTCGGCGCCGTTCTCGGGCAGCAGGGCGTCGAGGGCGTACCCGGAGATGCGGCGGGGCAGCGCGGGAAACCCGGTGCGCAGCAGGGCGAGTTCGCCCTCGACGAGCGGGCGCAGCCCGTCGGGGGCGCCGCGCCAGTCCGGCCCGGGAGCGAGCCGCTCCCCGCCCGCGGTGAGAACGGTCAGTTCCCGCACGTTGTCGGCGGTGGTGCCCCAGGCGACGGAGTGGGAGCCGCAGGAGTTGTTGGCGATCATGCCGCCGAGGGTGCAGCGGCTGTGGGTGGACGGGTCGGGCCCGAACCGCAGCCCGTGCGGCGCGGCCGCGTCCTGGAGGCGGTCGAGGACGGCCCCGGGCTGCACGACGGCGGTACGCGCGTCGGGATCGACGCCGACCACCCGGTTCATGTGGCGCGTGAAGTCGAGCACGACGCCGGTGCCGGTGGCCTGCCCGGCGATGGAGGTCCCGCCGCCGCGCGCCACGACGGGCACGCCGTGCTCGCGGCAGACGGCGAGTACCGCCGCCACGTCGTCGGCGTCGCGCGGCGCGACGACGCCCAGCGGGACGCGCCGGTGGTTGGAGGCGTCCATGGTGGTCAGCGCGCGGGCGGTGACGGAGAAGTCCACGCCGCCCCGCACCCGCGCGCGCAGCGCGTCCTCTAGCTCGGTCATACGTCCAGGAAACAGGGCGGGCGGGCGTGGGGCGAGACCACCGCACGCGCCGCCTTCCGGGCCGTCGCGGAAACGGCCGGCCGAGCACGCGGGGACCGTCGTACGAAACCACAGGAGTCCTGGTCCTCCGCCTCCGTCTCATCGGACGGACTGCACGTCGCCGAGGTTTCCCGGACGGGCTACGCTCCCTGCGTGGCTGAGATCCGGATTCCCACTGACATCAAGCCCGCGGACGGTCGTTTCGGCGCGGGTCCCTCCAAGGTGCGGACACAGGCGCTGGACGCGCTCGCCGCGACCGGTACGTCCCTCCTGGGCACCTCCCACCGCCAGGCGCCCGTGAAGAACCTGGTCGGCCAGGTCCGCGAGGGCATCCGCGAGCTGTTCCAGCTCCCCGACGGCTACGAGGTCGTCCTCGGCAACGGCGGCTCCACGGCGTTCTGGGACATCGCGACGCACGGCCTGATCGAGAACAGGTCGCAGCACCTGAGCTTCGGCGAGTTCTCCTCCAAGTTCGCGAAGGCGGCCAAGCTGGCGCCGTGGCTGGCCGAGCCGGACGTCGTCTCCGCCTCCCCGGGCACGCACCCCGAGCCGGTCGCCGAGGCGGGCGTGGACGTGTACGCGCTCACGCACAACGAGACCTCCACGGGTGTCGCCATGCCCATCAACCGGGTGGCGGGCGCCGACGAGGGCGCGCTGGTGCTGGTGGACGCCACGTCGGGCGCGGGCGGCCTGCCGGTCGACATCGCGGAGACGGACGTCTACTACTTCGCGCCGCAGAAGTCCTTCGCCGCGGACGGCGGCCTGTGGATCGGCGTGTTCTCCCCGGCCGCGATCGAGCGCGCCGAGCGCGTCCACGCCTCCGGCCGCCACGTCCCGGAGTTCTTCTCCCTGCCGACGGCGATCGACAACTCCCGCAAGAACCAGACGTACAACACCCCGGCGCTGTCGACGCTGTTCCTGCTGAACCAGCAGGTGGAGTGGATCAACGGCCAGGGCGGCCTGGACTGGGCGGTCCGCCGCACGGCGACGTCGGCGCGCACGCTGTACGGCTGGGCGGAGGACGTGAAGTTCGCGAACCCGTTCGTCGCGGACCCGGCGAAGCGGTCGGCGGTCATCGGCACGATCGACTTCACGGAAGAGGTCGACGCGGCGGCGGTCGCGAAGGTCCTCCGCGCCAACGGCATCGTCGACACGGAGCCGTACCGCAAGCTGGGCCGCAACCAGCTCCGCATCGGCATGTTCCCGGCCATCGACCCCGCCGACGTCGAAGCCCTCACGGCCAGCGTGGACTACATCGTCGAACGCCTCTAGCGGTTTCGTGTGGAGGG
>DASTDN010000213.1:0-7107 GCA_035710365.1 Streptomyces sp.
GGGCGAGGCGAACTGCAGGATCCGGTCGCCGGGGCCCGCGTCGTAGTGCTCGGCGGCGGCCGCGGCGAAGGCGGCGAGGCCGCCGTGCGTCACGGTGACGCCCTTGGGCGTGCCCGTGGAGCCGGACGTGTAGATCACGTACGCCGGGTGGCCGGGGTTCAGCGCGGTCGTGCGGTCGGCGTCGGTGGGCGGGGTGTCCGGCCCGTCCGCGTCCCGCACGGCGGCGGGGTCGTCCAGGACGAGCCGGGCGCCCGCGTCGCGCAGCATGAACGCGCGCCGCCGCTCGGGGTAGTCCGGGTCGACGGGCAGGAAGGCGCCGCCCGCCTTGGCCACGGCGAGCTGGGCCACCACCGCCTCCGCGCCGCGGGGCAGGGCCAGTGCCACGATGTGCTCGGGTCCCACGCCCTGGGCGATGAGCCGGTGCGCGAGCCGGTTGGCGGCGCGTTCGACCTGCGCGTACGTCAGTTCACGGCCGTCGGCGTCGGCCAGTGCCACGGCGTCGGGGTGGCGGGCGGCCCGTCGTGCGAACAGGTCGGGCAGGGTTGCGGCCGGGACCGGGCGGGCCGTGCCGCGTCCCTGGTCGAGGACGGCCTTGAGGGTCTCGTCGGTGGCCAGGGGCAGGGCGCCCAGGGGCCGGTCGGGGTCGTCGGCGACGGCGGTCAGGAGGGTGGTGAGCTGGTCGGCCATGCGTTCGGCGGTGGCGGGGTCGAACAGGTCGGTGTTGTAGGTGAGCACGCCGTGCAGTTCGCCGGTGCCGGTCTCGGCGAACTCCAGGGTGAGGTCGAACGCCGCGTGCCGGGTGTCGGTGTCGACGTCGGTGACCTCGACGCCGGGCAGATCGAGGTCGGCGGCGGGGGCGTTCTGCAGGACGACCATGACCTGGAACAGGGGGGTGCGGCTGGTGTCGCGGACCGGCTGTACCTCGTCCACCACCCGCTCGAACGGTGCCTCCTGGTGGGCGAAGGCGTCCCGGACGGTTCCGCGGACCTCGGCGAGGAACTCGGGGAAGGGGCGGTCGGGTTCGACGCGGGAGCGCAGGACGAGGGTGTTGACGAAGAACCCGACGAGGTTCTGGGTCTCGGCGCGGTCGCGGCCGGAGGTGACCGTGCCGACGGTGACGTCCCGGCTGCCGGTCAGGCGGGCCAGGTAGGTCTGTGCGGCGGCGACCAGGGTGGTGAACAGGGTGGTCTGCCGGTCGCGGCCCACCTGGGCGAGGCGGCGGGCCGTGGCGCGCGGCAGGACGAGGCGCACGGTGGCGCCGTCGTGGGTGCGCACCGCCGGACGCGGCCGGTCGGTGGGCAGGTCCGGGGTTTCGAGGCCCGCCAGGTGTTCCTTCCAGTACGCGAGGTGGGTGTCCGTGCCGCTGCGGCGCTGCCAGTGGGCGTAGTCGGCGTACTGCACGGGCAGCGCCGGCAGCGGGCCGGTGTCCGCGCCCAGGGCGGCGCGGTAGAAGTGGGCGAGGTCGCCGGTGAGTACGCCGGTGGACCAGCCGTCGGTGACGATGTGGTGCAGGGTCAGGGTGAGGACGTGCTCGTCGTCCGAGCACCTGATCAGTCCGGCGTGCAGCAGCGGGCCGCGCCGCAGGTCGAACGTGCGGGCGCGTTCGGCCTCCAGGAGTTCCGCGAGCCGTGCCGCCCGGCCGGTGTCCGCCGTTCCGGTCAGGTCGTGCAGGGTGAGCGGCACGTCCGGCGCCGGGTGGACGGTCTGCACGCCGTGGCCGTCCACGGCGTCGAAGGTGGTCCGCAGCGCCTCGTGCCGTGCGACGAGGGCGCGCAGGGCCGCGGTGAGCGCGGGCACGTCGAGCCGGCCGCGCAGGCGAAGGGCCAGCGCCGTGGTGTACTCGCCGCTGCCGGGCGCGAACTCCTCCAGGAACCACAGGCGTTGCTGGGCGTACGACATGGGTGCGGGCGTGTCGCGGGTGACCGGGACGATCGCGGTGGGCGCGGCGTCACCGGGCCGTTCCCCTGTGAGCAGGGCGGCGAGGGCCGCGGGGGTGGGGTGGGTGAACACCTCGCGCGGGGACAGGTCGGTGCCGAACGCCTCGGCCAGGCGGGCGGCCAGGCGGATGCTGAGGATGGAGTCGCCGCCCAGCTGGAAGAAGTCGTCCTCGACGCCGGGCCGCCGCGCGGACAGGACCTCGGCGAAGACGTCGGCGGCGCGCCGCTCGGCGTCGGTGCGCGGCTCGACGGGTGCGTCCGGCCGTTCGCCGTCGGCGGTCTCCGGCGCGGGGAGCGCCGCCCGGTCGACCTTGCCGTTCCGGCTGAGCGGCAGGGCGGGCAGTGCGACGAACGCCGAGGGCACGAGGTAGTCGGGGAGCGTGCGCCGCGCGAACCGGCCGACGTCCGCGAGGTCGTCGGTGCCGACCACGTACGCCACCAGGCGCCGGGTGCCGGGCCGGTCCTCGCGGGCCAGCACCGCGACGTCCGCGACGCGGGGGTGCGCCGCGAGGGCCGTCTCCACCTCGCCGGGTTCGACGCGGAAGCCGCGGATCTTCACCTGGTCGTCGGCCCGGCCGAGGAACTCGACCGTGCCGTCCGGGCGGCGGCGGGCCAGGTCGCCGGTGCGGTACATGCGGGTGCCGGGCGGTCCGGCGGGGTCGGCGAGGAAGCGGGCGGCGGTGTCGCCGGGACGGCCCAGGTAGCCGCGCGCCACGCCCTCGCCGGCGACGTACAGCTCGCCGGCGCTGCCCGGCGGTACGGGCCGCAGCCGTCCGTCGAGGACGTGGACGCGCAGGTCGTCCAGCGGGTGGCCGATCGGGACGGTGCCGGGGACGGCCGCGGCGTCGCCGAGGGCGAAGGACGTCGCGAACGTCGTCGTCTCGGTGGGCCCGTAGCCGTCGACGACGGTCAGGCCGGGGCAGGCGGCCAGCACGCGGCGCACGGCCGCGGCGGGCACCACGTCGCCGCCGGTCCACACCTGGCGCAGGCCGGTGAAGCAGTCCGGCGCGTCCTGTGCCAGCAGGCGGAACAGGCCGGCGGTCAGCCACAGCGCGCTCAGGCCGCCGTCGGCGGCCAGGTGCCGCAGCAGCGCCGCGTCCACGGCCCGGCGGGGTGCCACGACGACGCAGCCGCCGTTGAGCAGGGGCGCCCACACCTCGAAGGTGACGGCGTCGAAGGCCACCGGTGAGTGCATCAGCACCCGGTCGCACACCCCGCCGGTGAAGCGGCTGTCGGTGGCGAGGGCGGCCACGTCGCGGTGCCGTACCGCGACCGCCTTGGGCTCGCCGGTCGACCCGGAGGTGAACATCACGTACGCCAGCCGGTCGGGGTCCGGGGGCACCGCGGCGGGCGCGTGCGGCGCGGCGGTGCGCGCGGCGGCGACGTCGGCGGCGGTCAGTGCGGCCGTCGCTCCCGCCCGTTCGGCCAGGGCGCGGCGCCGCTCCTCGGGGGCCCGGGAGTCCACCGGCAGGTAGGCGCCGCCCGCCTTCAGGACGGCGAGCTGGGCGACGACCAGTTCGGCGCCGCGGTCCATCGGCAGGGCCACCCGGTCCTCGGGCCGCAGGCCGCCGGCCAGGAGCCGGGCCGCGACGGCGTCCGACCACGCGTCGAGCCGGCGGTACGTCAGCTCCGTGGCGCCGTCGCGCACGGCGGGGGCGTCGGGGGTGCGGCGGGCCTGTTCGGCGAACAGGCCGACGGGGCTGCGCGGCGCGGCCGGCCGGACGGTGGTGTTCCACCGCCCGAGCAGGGCGCGGTCGTCCTCGGTGAGCGGCTCCACGCCGGTCACGTCCCCGCCGGTGCCGATGGCGTCGGTGAGGGCGGTCAGGACGGCCGTGAGGCGGGCCACGAGGCGTTCGGCCGTGCCGGCGTCGAAGAGGTCGGCGTCGTAGGCGAGGTCGATGCCGAGCCGGTCGCCGAGGTGGGCGCGCAGGCACAGCGGGAAGGTCGGCGCGTCGTCGGCGTGGACCTCTTCGACGTGCACGCCGGTCCGGGCCGTGGCGGACGCGTCGACGGGGTAGTTCTCGAACACCACCATGCTGTCGAACAGCGCCTCGCCCGCCGGGATCCCGCTGAGCGCCTGGATGCGGGGCAGCGCGAGGAAGTCGAAGCGCCGGGCGTCGCTCTGCCGCTCCTGCACGTCGCGCAGCCAGGGCACCACTCCCCCGCCCGGCACGCGGACGCGGGTGGGCACGGTGTTGATGAACATGCCGGTCATGGCCTCCACGCCCGGCAGTTCGGCGGGTCGTCCGGAGACGGTCGTGCCGAACACGACGTCGTCGCGTCCGCCGTGGCGGGCCAGCAGCAGCGCCCAGGCGCCCTCGACGACGGTGTTCACCGTCAGCCCGGCCCGTGCCGCCGTTTCCCGCAGCCGTGCCGACAGGTGTCCGTCCAGCTCCCGGTGCGCCACGCGGGCGGCGCGGGCCCGGTGGGCCTCGGCGGGGGTGCGGTCGTACGGCAGCGGGGTGCGGGCCGGGAATCCGGCGAGGACACGGGTCCAGTACGCCTCGGCCGCCTCCTCGTCCTGCTCGTGCAGCCAGCGCAGGAAGTCGGAGAAGGGGCGCCGGACCGGCGCCGGGGCCTCGCGGCCGCCGGTGAGCGCGGCGTAGCGCTCGCACACCTCGGTGAGCAGTTGCCCGGTGCTCCAGCCGTCCAGGACGAGGTGGTGGGAGGACCACAGCAGCAGGACCTCGTCGCCGGGCAGCGCGGCCAGGGTGATGCGGGTCAGGGGCGCGGCGGTGAGGTCCATGCCGGCCGCGCGGTCGGCGGCGAGCAGTTCACCGGTCTGCCGTTCGCGCTGCGCCGGGCTCAGGTGCCGCCAGTCGAGGTGGGTGACGGGCAGTTCCGCGTGCCGGTGGACGACCTGGACCGGGTGCGGCAGGTCCCGCCAGTGGACGCTGGTGCGCAGGGCCTCGGTGCGGTCGGCGACGTCCTGCCAGGCGGCGGCGAAGGCCCGCGGGTCGGCGACTCCGGACAGGCGTACGGCCGTCCGGTCGAAGTAGGCGCCCGCCGTATCCACCAGGCCGTGGAAGAGCATGCCGGCCTGCAGGGGCGTCAGCGGCAGGACGTCCGCCACGTGCCGGCCGTCGCCGACGAGGCGGTCCAGTTCCCGCTGGCCGAGTCCGGCGAGCGGGAAGTCCGACGGGGTGCGGCCGCCCGCGTCCGGGCGGGCGCAGTGCGCGGCGATGTCGCGCAGCGCCGCGCACATGCCGTCGGCGAGCTCGCGGACGGTGGACTCGTCGTAGACGGCCGGGGGGTAGGTCCAGCCGAGTTCGAGCCGGCCGTCCTGGACCACGCCGGTGACGTCCAGCAGGTAGGGCCGGGGCGCGTCGGGGTCGGTGTCGGAGCCGGCGGGGGGCAGGGCGGCGCGCAGGAGACCGCTCCCGCCGCCGTCGGCCCGCCACTGGCCGTGGTAGTTGAAGCCGATCTGCGGCGCGGGGGCGCCGGCCAGCGGGCTGTCGGGCAGCAGGTGGCGCAGCGCGCCGTGGCTCAGGCCGTGCAGGGGCACCGCGCGCAGGTGTTCCTTGACCGAACGCAGGGTGTCGTGCCAGTCGGCGTCGGGGGCGACGCTCAGGGCGAGCGGGAACTCGGCGGTGAACCAGCCGACCGTGCGGGTCAGGTCCACGTCGGCGAAGAGGTCCTCGCGGCCGTGGCCCTCCACGCCGACCAGCACGGTGTCGCGCCCGCACCAGCGGGCGAGGGTGCGGCCGAGGGCGCTGAGCAGCACGTCGTTGACCTGGGTGCGGTACACGTCCGGGACCCGGCGCAGCAGTGCCCGGGTCGTCTCCGGCTCCAGCAGCACGGTGAGGGTGGCGGCGGCGCCGTGCGTGTTGGGGCCGGGCCGGCCCGGGGGCAGGTCGGCGGGGGCCGTGGCGGTGCGCTGCCAGTGGGCGAGGTCCGCGTCCAGGGCGCCGGAGCGGGTGTGGGCCTCCAGCCGGGCCGCCCAGTGGCCGTACGCGGTGGTGGCGGGGGGCAGATCGGCGGGGTGTCCGGCCGCGGCCGAGCGGTGGGCGGTCTCCAGGTCGGCCAGCAGGATCCGCCAGGAGACGCCGTCGACGGCCAGGTGGTGGACGGTGAAGAGCAGTTGCGCGGGTCCGTCCGGGCCCCGGTCGAAGAGCAGGACGCGCACCACGCGGCCGTCGGCGGGGTCGAGGGAGGTCCGGGCCGCGTCCGCCGCGCGCCGCACCTCGGCCTCCAGCCCGGGGCCGTCCAGGCCGCTCACGTCGTGGTGGGTGAGGACGCCGTCGGGGACGTCGGGGCGGACTTCCTGGTGCCAGCCGTCGTCGGTGCGGCAAAACCGGGCGCGCAGGGCCGGGTGGTGGCGGACGAGGGCGTCCACGGCGGCGCGCAGCGCGGACGGGTCGGTTCCGGGGGCGAGTTCGAACCGCTGCGACATGGTGAAGCGCAGCGGGTCGCCGGGGCCGCGTCCGTCTAGGTACCAGCGCTGGATGGGGGTGAGCGGTGCCCTGTCGGGCCAGGCGGTGTCCGTGGCGGCGGGGGCGGCGTCGCTGACGCGGAGGGCGAGTTCGGCGACGGTCTGGTGGCGGAAGACGTCCTTGGTGGTCAGTGCCAGTCCGGCCCGGCGGGCCCGGGAGACGATCTGGATGCTGAGGATGGAGTCGCCGCCGAGCGTGAAGAAGTTGTCCCGCGCGCCCACCCGTTCGACGCCCAGGGCGTCCGCCCAGATCGCGGCCAGTGTCGCTTCGGTGCCGGGCCGGGGTGCCACGTACGTCGTGGCGGGGTCGGGCTGGGCGGGCGGGGCGGGCAGGGCCCGCCGGTCGGTCTTGCCGCTGCTGGTGCGGGGGATCCGCGCCAGCGGGACGAACGCCGCGGGCACCATGTGGTCCGGCAGGGTGCGGCGGAGCGCGAGGCGCAGTTCGTCGGCGGTGGGGGCGGTGTCCGGGGCGGGCACCAGGTGGGCCACGAGCATGGGCCGGCCCGCGTGTTCGCGTGCCGTCACCACGGCGTCCGTCACGTCCGGGTGGGCGAGCAGAGCGGCCTCGACCTCGCCGGGTTCGATGCGGAACCCGCGGATCTTGATCTGCTCGTCGGCGCGGCCCAGGAACTCCAGCAGGCCCCGCTCGTCGCGGCGGGCCCGGTCGCCGGTGCGGTACATCCGCTCCCCGGGCGCCCCGAACGGGCAGGCGACGAAGCGCTCCGCGGTCAGTCCGGG
>DASTDN010000214.1:0-6111 GCA_035710365.1 Streptomyces sp.
CGGCGAGCACGGAGCGGCGCAGGCCGAAGCGGTTCGGGTCGGCGTCCCGGAGGCGCTTGCGCCGGGCGGCGGCCACGGCGGCCTGCTGCCGCGCGAGCTGCTCGGCACGCTCGGGGCTGTGGGCAGCGGCGGGCGGTGTACCGGGGGCCGGGGCGTCCTGCGCCCGCGCGGCATCGGCGGCCCCCGCGCGCCCGTCCGGCTCGCCGCGCCCGTCCTGCTTGCCGCATGCGCCTGCCTCGCCGCGCTTGCCGAGCCCGTCTTGCTCGCCGCGCTCGTCGCGCCTGTCCGCTTCGTTGCGCTCGTCGCGCCTGTCCGCTTCGTTGCGCCCGTCCGCCTCGCCGCGCTCGTCGCGCCCGTCCGGCTCGTCGTACTCGTCTGCCTCGTCGCGCCCGTCCTGCTCGCCGCGCGTGCCAGGCGAGGGGCGCGCGCCGTGCTGGGCGTGCTCACCGTTCTGGTCGGGCTCACCGTGCGGGGCGCGTGCGCCGCGCTGGTCGTGCTGCTCGGGCTCGCAGGGCGAAGGCTGCCCGACGTGCTGCCCGGGCCGCTCCGGCCCGCCCGCCGCCGTCAGCCGCGCCGTCCACCGCCGGGACAGCCACGCCAGCCCCACCAGCAGCGCCACGAGCCCCAGCTTGACCAGCAGGAGCTGCCCGTACCGCGTGTCGGTGAAGGCGGACCAGGAGCCGAGCTGCCGCCACGACTGGTACGTACCGGTCACGACGAGGACGACGACGCTGCCGAGGGCGAGGGGGGAGAAACGCCCCACGGCCTCGGCGGTGACCGGTGTGTCCGCAGGCGCCCTGTGGAGGGCGACGAGCAGGGTGGAGAGGCCGCCGAGCCAGGCGGCGGCGGCCAGCAGGTGAAGGACGTCGACCGGCATGGCGATGCCGGGCTGGAGACCGGTGGAGGCGTGCTCCGCCATCGCCCAGCTCGCCGCGAGTCCGGCGGCGACGACGGCCCCGCCGAGCGCGAGCCCGAGGGTGAGGTCCTGCTTCTCCTCGTCCTCCCGTTTGTCGTACGCGCCGAACAGCACCGCCACGAACAGCGCCGCCGCGGCGAGCAGCAGCAGCCGGGACACCAGGGCGGCACCCGACTTGGTCTGGAGCACCTGCCCGAGCAGATTCAGGTCGAAGACGTCGCCGACCTCGCCCGAACCGGTGTAGGAGCCGCGCATCAGGAGCAGCCCGAGCGTCGCGGCGGTGAGTGCGACCCACCCGCTCACGACGAACCGCTGCACGGCCCGCACGCCGCTGCCGCGCTGCCAGCAGGCGAGGACGAAGGCGGCGCCGCCCGCCAGGACGACGAAGCCGGCGTACGACAGCCAGCGCCCGAGCCCGTACAGGAAGCCGACGATTCCGCCCCCGCCCCCCTGCGCGGCGAGCGGGACGGAGGTCCTGGAGGGCGCCCCGACGGAGAAGGTGTAGGCACCGGTGACGGGATGGCTGTCGGCGGACACCACCTGGTAGGTCACGGTGTAGGTGCCGTCGGGCAGCCCGGCGTGCAGCTTCACGGCGTACGTCGTGCCGCGCACGAGGGCGGGCGTGCCGCGGTCGACGCGCTCGCCCCGGGGGTCGAGGACGCGCAGCGCGTCCTCGGAGATCGCCACCTCCTCGGAGAAGGTGAGCGTGATCCGTGCCGGTGCCCGGTCGACCACCGCCCCCTGCCGGGGGTCGCTGCCGGTCAGCGCGGCGTGCGCGGAGGCCGGTGCGGAGCCGGCGAGCAGCGTCCCGGCGACGGCCAGGAGCAGCGTCACCAGTGCCGCCCACGGCCTGCGGAGCGCCCGCCCGCCCGTGCGGGGGGTGATGGTCAGCGTCACGGTGGTCCCTCCCTCGGTCCCTCAGTGTCCGGAACGGCCGGTCAGCGTCCGGAACCCGGCCGGTACGTGGCCGGCTTCACCGGCATGTCGACCGTGACCGGGTCGGAGTGGGCGAAGCGCAGCTCGACGGAGACCGTCTCGCCCTCCTCGGGCCGTTCCTTCAGCCGGTCGAACATCAGGTGGTTGCCCCCGCTCTCCAGCACGAGCCGGCCGTGGGCCGGGATCGTCAGGCGGTCGGCCCGGCGCATGGTGCCGCCGACGGTCTCGTGCACGGTGACCTCCCCGGCGGCGCGGCTGGTGACGGAGGTCAGTGCGTCGTCGGTGCCGCCGTCGTTGGTGACGGTGAGGAAACCGGCCGCCATGGTCTCGGAGACCGGCCGGGGCATGTAGGCGGCGCCCACGGACAGCTCGGGCGCGGAGCCGGAGGAGGGGTCCGGGCCGCCGCCGCAGCCCGTCAGGACGAGCGCCCCGGTGAGGCCCGCCGCGAGCGGGCCGAGCCGCCGCGGCGGCCTCACGGCTTCGCGCCCTTGATCAGCGCGGGCAGGTCCTTGGTGTAGTCGTCGGGGCCGGCGTCCTCGCCGTAGAGCACGTAACCGGCGTCGGTCTTCGGTGAGAACGCGATGACCTGCGTGCCGTGCATCGAGACGACCTCGCCGTTCTTGTCCTTGTGCGGCGGGTCGATGGAGATGCCGAGGGTGCGGGCTCCGGCGCGGATGGTGTCGAACTCGCCGCTCAGGCCGACGAAGTCGGGGTCGACGCCCTTGAGCCACGTGCCGAGTTCCGCCGGGGTGTCGCGCTCGGGGTCCGTGGTGACGAAGACGACCCGCAGCTTGTCCTGGTCCGCCTCGGGGAGCTGCTTCTTGGCGACGGCGATGTTGTTCATCGTCAGCGGGCACACGTCGGGGCAGTGCGTGTAGCCGAAGTAGATCAGGGTCGGCCTGCCCGCGGTGGCCGCGCGCAGGTCGTACTCCTCGCCCTTGGTGTCGGTGAGCACCAGGTCCGGCTTCTCGAACGGCCTGTCCAGGACGGTGGCCGCCTTGGCGGAGCCGGCCTCCTCGGAGACCACGGTGACGGGTTTGCCGGTGTCGCCGCCGCCACTGCCGCAGGCGGTCAGGGCGAGGGAGGCGGCGGCCAGCAGTGCGGCCGCCGCGAACGTCGTGTTGCGCATAGGAAAATGTCCCAGATGTGAGTGATCCGGCGCGCACCGGGGCCGTACGGCTCGGTAACGGCGAGGGCCGCCGGCCCCGGTGCGCCCCGGGGGGGGGTTTCGTCAGACGGTGGTGCGGCGGCGGCCGGCGAACACGCCGTACGCGACTCCCGCCGCGCCGACGACGATGCCGGTGATGCCGAGGACGCGGGCGGTGGTGTCGGTGCCCCCACCGTCGCCGTCTCCGGCGGAGGCGGACGCCGCGGTGTGCTCGCCGTCCGCGGTGTCGCCGGAGGTCTCCTTCGCGGCGGAGTCGTGGCCGTGGCCGTCCTCCTGCGCGGCGGTCAGTGCCAGTACCGGCGCCGGGTGCTCGGGCTCCTCCCGGCCCTCCCGCGGGACCTCGATCCAGCGCACGACCTCCTTGTCGGAGTACGTCTGGAGGGCCTTGAAGGCGAGCTGGTCGGTGTCCTCGGGCAGGGCGCCGACGGACAGCGGGAACTTCTGGAAGTAGCCCGGCTGCACGCCCTTGCCCTCGGCGGTCCAGGTGACCTTGGTGACGGCCTCGGTGATCGTGTTGCCGTGCAGTTCGAGGGGCTTGTCCAGCTTCGACCTGGTGACCTCGATCTTCCAGCCGTCGAGGGGCTGCGGCATCACGGACGCCAGCGGGTGGTCGGTGGGGAAGCTGACCTCGACCTTGGTGGTGGAGGCGTCGTCGCGCTCGTTGGGAACCTTGAAGTTCACCACCGCGTAGCCGCCCTTGGCCGCCGCGCCCTCCGGCTGCACGGTGACGTGCGCGAGCGCGGGCGAGGACAGGGCGAGCACGGCGGTCGCGGCGACGGCGGCGCCGACGGCGATACGGGAAGCCTTCATGAGGAACACTCCGCTTCGGGTGGGTCGTGGGGACGCGGGCGGTGCCCGCGCGTCCCGGCGACGTGGACGTGACGGTGACGCTGATGAGGGGAGTCGCGCGCGCCCGGCCCCGGAAACGCCCGGCGGACCGTCCCGAGACGGGCGCCCCGGCCCCGGCAGGCACCGACGCCGGCGGACACCGGCCCCGGCAGGCACCGGCCCACCGCGGACATCGACCCGGGGTGGGACGGCCTCGACCTGGACACAGGTACGGTCGGACGGGACATCGCGGCCCGTGGTCGTACGGGCGCACGCGCGCGTGCCGCACGACGGCGGCCGGCCCCCTCCGGCCCAGGGCGGCGGAGCGGTGGTCGCGTCGTGTCAGGCGGCGAGAGCGAAGGCGCCGGCGGGCGGACCGCGCCGGACGACGGTGTGTTCCAGCGCGGTGGCCGGCGGCTCGGGCGGTGCGAGCAGCGCGGCGCCCGGCGGGGAGGGCCGGACCGGGGTCCCGCCCGGCAGACCGGCGTACAGGGCGCGGGCCAGCGCCAGCGCCCCCCGCAGGGACCGGACGAACGCCCCCTCCGCGACGGTACGCGCCGACAGCGCGGGCATCTCCAGCAGCCGCAGCAGGGCGAGGTCGCCGCGACGCAGCAGCCAGCCCGCGACGACCGCCGCGAGGACGTGGCCGAGCAGCATCGACAGGGACGGCAGCAGCGCGGACGGGGAGCCCACTACGGCGGACAGGGCGTCCGCCGAGTGGTGCGGGGCGACGGCGGGCCCGGTGAGATCGGGGTGGACACGTGCGTCGGTCAGGATCCGGTGGGCCTCGGCGGGGCTGATCGCCGCGGCCGTGGTCCCGCACACCAGGTGCGCGGCGTGGTGGACGAGCGTGGCGTCCGACACCGACGTCAGGGCGCCGGTGACGCCACCCGTGCCGGACGCGGTACCGGCCGGCGTGTGCTGTCCCAGCCCGAACAGCGTGTGCAGCACCGTCTGCCCGGCCGCGAGCACCGTGACGATGCCCGCCAGCGAGCGCTCACGCCCGGCGAACGGCACGGCGACCGCGACCGCCCCCGCGAACCCCACGCCGAGCGTCCACAGCGGGATCGTGGCGAGGGAGGCCAGTGCGTGCCCGGCCGCGGCCAGCACGACGCAGACCGCGGCGAACACCGCGGCCCTCAGCGCCCGGAGATCGTGCCCGGGGCGTGCGCACGGGTGGGGGGCAGACATGGCGGCCCCATCATCGCACCGGCCGGGCGCAGGCGGTACGGCAGGTCCAGGGGGTCATGCAGGGGGCGAGACGGGACAAGGGGTGCGGGACCGTCTGAGACGCCGCACGAGGGTCTGTACGGGACGCGTGGTGCGCGCATCCGTGTGCCGCGCGCCGCTCGGGATGCCGCACGACGCGGCGGCAGAACCCCCGCCCCGGCCCCCACGCCGGCCCTCGCCCCGGCCCCCGCCGTCGGCCCCGGAAGACCGGCTTCCGACTGGTGCGCCCACGCATACACCGTCCGCCACCCTCGGAACATCCCCCGTATGGGCGAGATCACGGCAATTTTGTGCTTACCGGTGAGTACACCGGGCAATACGTAACGGTATGTCGAGCCGCGGCCGGGAGGCTGGAGCATGAGCATCTGGTGGTCACTCCGTCTTCGGCGCGAGGCTGCGAGCGTGCCGCTGGCGCGCCGTCTGCTGATCGGCACCATGGAGACCGCGGGCGTCGATCCCGACGTCTCCTACGACCTCTCCGTCGCCCTCACCGAGGCCTGCGCGAACGCCGTGGAGCACGGCGTCGGCGGGCACGGCGTCTCGGAGGCCTACCGCGTGACCGCGTACCTCGACGGCGAGCGTTGCCGCATCGAGGTCGCCGACGCGGGGCCGGGCTTCGCCCACGATCCCTCTCCGGTGCGGGCACCGGCCCGGCTGCCGCGCGCCGACGCCGAGCACGGCCGCGGTCTCTGCCTCATCGAGCAGCTCACCGACCACGTCCACATCGGCAACAAGCCGGACCGGGGCGGCGCGGTGGTGAGCTTCGACAAGATCCTGAAGTGGAAGAAGGACACACCGCTGGTCGCCGTATAGGCGCGGGGTCCACGAGCCGCGTACCCACGACGGCCGTTCGGACGCCGCCGCGCACCCGCCCGCCACTGATCGGGCGCCGCGGCTTCCGCTGCGCCCACGCGCTCCCGCCGCACGGCATGCCACGAGCCGCGCACCCGTCCCGGCCGTTCGGACACCGCCACGCATCCGCCTCGGCCAATCGGGCACCCACACACCCGACCCGCCGTTCGGGCACCGCCAC
>DASTDN010000215.1:0-3553 GCA_035710365.1 Streptomyces sp.
CCAACAAGCTCAACGCCGCGTACTCGATCGACGGCCCGACGCTGCTGGTGCGCACGGTCGAGTTCAACACCGGCCTGCACATCGACCACTACGTCGAGATCGGCTTCGGCGGCTTCGCGAGCATCGTGGACGCGGTCGGCGGCGTCGAGATGGACATCCCGCAGGACATCAAGGACACCAAGTCCGGCGCCGACTTCGAGAAGGGCAGGCAGACCCTCACCGGCGAGGAGGCCCTCGCCTTCGTCCGCACCCGGTACGCGCTGGCCGGCTCCGACCTGGACCGCACCAAGAACCAGCAGAAGTTCCTCTCCGCGCTCGCCAACCAGGTCGCCACGCCGAGCACGATCCTCAACCCGTTCAAGCTGTACCCCACGATGGGCGCGGGCCTGGACTCCCTCATCGTCGACAAGGACATGGGGCTGTGGGACCTGGCGTCCATGTTCTGGGCGATGAAGGGCGTCAGCGGCGGCGAGGGCAAGTCGATGAACATGCCGGTCTCCGGCAGCGTCGGCGGCAACCTCCAGTGGGACATGGCCAAGGTCAAGACCCTGGTGGGCCAGTTGAAGAACGACGAGAAGGTCACCGTCTCCGGCAACTGACCGCCCGTCGGACCTGCCGCGGTGACCGCCCCCGCCCTCACGGGCACACCACCTCGTCGCCCCGCACCACCCCGGCCCGCCCGGCCGGCTCCTCGGCACGCACCGCGCGGACCCGCCGGAAGTCCGAGCCGACGACGACCCTCAGCGTCGCGCCCTGCCCCTTGACCGCCCGCAGCACACTGCCGGGCAGGGCCGCCGCCAGGGACTTCGCCGAACGGTCCCAGCGCGGGTCGTAGGCGACGACGGTCCGCCGCACCGCGCGGTCCCGGGCGTTGGCCGGCGCCCCGGTGGTAAGGAACCCGGCCGCGGCCAGGGCCGTGTCCACGCGCCGGCCGAGCCCCGCCCGCGTGGTGCCGTTCTCCACCCGGACGCGGATCTGCCCCGGCTCCACCTCCACGCGCGGCGTCCCGCCGGGCGGCCGGTGCGCGGTGAGCGGCTTGTCGTCGCGCAGCGCCCGGAAGAGGCGTTCGGCCTTCGCCGTGTCCCACTTCAGGGTCGAGCCGACGCCCTTCACGACGTACGCCATCCGTGCGATCGGCACCGTCGCGAACTCGGACGACGAGGGGGAGAGGCCGCGCACGGCCCGGCCCAGGTCCAGCAGTTCGTGCGTGCCGAAACCCTTGTCGGCCCGCACCGAGCCGAGCACCACCCGTGTCACCTCCCGGAACTTCACCGGGTTCAGCAGGACCCCGGAGGACGTCGCCCGGTCCATCAGCGCCGCCACGAACCGCTGCTGGCGCCGCATCCGGCTCAGGTCGGAGGCGCCGTCCACGTGCCGGGAGCGCACGTACTGCAGGGCCTGACCACCCATCAGCCGGTGGGTCCCGGCCGGCAGGTCCAGGCCGGTGTAGCCGTCCCGCAGGGAGGTCGTGGTGCACATCTCGACGCCGCCGAGCACGTCGACCGTCTTCATGAAGCTGGTGAAGTCGACCTCCAGATAGTGGTCGATCTTCACGCGCGTCATCCTCTCCACGGTGCGCACGGTCAGCCGCGGCCCGCCCTCGGCGTACGCGGCGTTCAGCTTGAGCGGATGGCCGCGGTGCCGCTCCCGGGTCGTGCGGTCGGTGTGCGGGGGCGTCGTCGCGTACGAGTCGCGCGGCAGGCTCACCACGCCCGCCCGCCGCCGGTCCTGCGAGATGTGCACGATCATCATCGTGTCCGTGCAGTGGCAGGGTGCGCCGCCCAGCCGGTACCTGCGCCGCTCCCGCGGCGTGATCCGCTCGCGGCCGTCCGTGCCGACCAGCAGGACGTTAGTGCCGTTGCCGTCGCGCGGCCGGTCCCCGATGTCGCTGAACGGGTCGACGCGGGAGATGTCGGCGTCCAGGGTGGTGATCAGCGCGTGCCCGATCCCGGCCGAGGCGAGGACCACCACCGACAGCGTCGTCACGGCCCGCACCGCCCAGCGCGGGCGCCCGCGCCCCCGTCCCCGGCCGCGGGAGGGACCCGGACGGTGCGGCGGGCCGGGATGCCGGACGGGCATGGGCGGGAAGCCGGGTGGGGAAGGCCTGGGGGAGGGGGACCGAGGCGGCGTGCTGGGCAACGCGGGACACCTCCGCTGGGGCCGTACGGGATATCAGTGTCACCGTATGCCCGTACGACCGGGTCCCCGGGGCAGCGCCCCGGCGGCGCGCAACCGTGTCCCCCGTTCGCGGTAACGTGAGCACCGATGAACGCCAATGCCGACACGCCGCCCGCCGTCTCCGTGATCATGCCCGTCCTCAACGAGGAGCGGCACTTGCGCGGGGCCGTCCAAGCGATCCTCGCGCAGGAGTACGCCGGTGAGATGGAGGTGGTCATCGCCCTCGGCCCGTCCACGGACCGCACGGACGAGATCGCCGCCGCGCTCGTGGCCGAGGACCCGCGTGTGCACACGGTCCCCAATCCCACCGGCCGCACCCCCGCCGCGCTGAACGCCGCCATCGGGGCGTCCCGGCACCCGGTGGTGGTCCGCGTCGACGGGCACGGCATCCTCTCCCCGAACTACATCGCCACGGCCGTCCGCCTGCTGGACGAGACCGGTGCGCAGAACGTCGGCGGCATCATGCACGCCGAGGGCGAGAACGACTGGGAGCACGCCGTCGCCGCCGCGATGACGTCGAAGATCGGCGTCGGCAACGCCGCCTTCCACACCGGCGGCAGGGCCGGCCCCGCCGAGACCGTGTACCTCGGGGTGTTCCGGCGCGAGGCGCTGGAACAGCAGGGCGGCTACAACGTGGAGTTCATCCGCGCCCAGGACTGGGAGCTGAACTTCCGCATCCGTGAGGCCGGCGGGCTGATCTGGTTCTCACCCGAGCTGAAGGTGTCGTACCGGCCGCGGCCGAGCGTCAGGGCACTCGCCAAGCAGTACAAGGACTACGGCCGCTGGCGGCACGTGGTCGCCCGGTACCACGCGGGCTCCATCAACCTGCGCTACCTCGCCCCGCCGACCGCGGTGTGCGCAATGGCGGCCGGACTGGTCGCCGGCGCGGCCCTCACCCCGTGGGCGTTCCTGGTGCCCGGCGGCTACCTCGCGGCGATAGCCGCCGGGTCCCTGCCCGCGGGCAGGGGGCTGCCGCTGAAGGCCCGGCTGCGGATTCCCGTGGCGCTCGCCACCATGCACATGTCGTGGGGCTGGGGCTTCCTCACCAGCCCCCGCTCGCTGGCGAAGAAGGTCATCGCCTCCCGGCGCCCGGCGGTCCTCAGCTCCACGTGAGCCCCCGGGCGGTGCCCGGCCCCGTGTGAGCACCGCAGGGCCGCGGCCCTGCGGTGAGCCCGCTCCGGGTGAGGCGCGGGACCCGCCGGGCCGGGCCGCCCGTCACCAGGTGAAACCCCGGCCCACATGCATGCAGGCCGAGTCGTCCGCGCCGTTGAGGGCCTCGGCCGTGTCCGGCGTCTTGTCGTCCCCGGCCGCGGGCCCGGCCGTGTACGCCGTGCCCTCGCGCCAGTCCGCCCCCACGACGAGCGTCACCCCGCTC
>DASTDN010000216.1:0-7637 GCA_035710365.1 Streptomyces sp.
GGGCGGCACCCTGGTCCTGCCCCGCCCCGGCACGAACCGCGACCCCGGTCACTGGCTCGACCTGGTCACCGCGCACGGCGTCACCGTCTGGAACTCGGTCCCCGCGCTGATGGGGATGTTCGTGGAGCACGCCGTCGAGGCGACCGGACTCCCCCTGAAGCTGGTCCTGCTGTCCGGCGACTGGATCCCCGTCGAACTGCCCGACCGCATCCGGGCCGTGGCCCCCGGCGCCCAGGTCGTCAGCCTCGGCGGCGCCACGGAGGCCGGCATCTGGTCCATCGCCCACCCCATCGGCGAGGTCGACCCCGAGTGGGAGTCGGTTCCGTACGGGCGGCCGTTGCGCAATCAGCGGTTCCATGTGCTGGACGGGCAGTGGCGGGAGTGTCCGGTGTGGGTGCCGGGTGAGCTGTTCATCGCGGGTACGGGTCTGGCCCAGGGGTACTGGCGGGATCCGGAGCGTACGGCTGCGTCGTTCGTGACGCATCCGGTGTCGGGTGAGCGGCTGTACCGGACCGGTGATGTGGGGCGGTGGCTGCCGTCGGGTGACATCGAGTTCCTGGGCCGGGAGGACTTCCAGGTCAAGGTGGGCGGGTTCCGGATCGAGCTGGGTGAGATCGAGGCGGCCCTGGCCGGCTGCGAGGGTGTGCGGGCCGCCGTGGCGGCCGCTCCCGGGGCCCGGCACCACCGCCGCCTGGTCGGGTACGTGGTGCCGGAGCAGCCGGACGGTGACCGGGACGAACTGCTGGCGCGGGCGCGGGCGCACGCGGAGGAGCGGCTGCCCGGGTACATGGTGCCGCCGGTGCTGATGGTCGTCGACGCGGTACCGCTGTCCTCCAACGGCAAGGTCGACCGCGCCGCCCTCCCCGACCCCGCGGGCGCCGCCCCCGTCCAGCCGGCCCGGGCCACCGCGCTCGGACCCACCGCCGTCGCCCTCGCCGGACTCGCCGCCGAGATCATCGGCATCGAGGGCATCGACCCGCACGCCGACTTCTTCACCCTCGGCGGCGACTCGATCATGGGTGTGCAGCTCGTCTCCCGCGCCGGCGCCCAGGGCATGGACATCACGGCCGCCGACCTCTTCCGGCACCGCACCATCGCCGAACTGGCCACCGTCGTCGACGAACGCAGCGCCGGAGAGGAGAGCGCCGACGACGACACGCTGCCGCTCACGCCCTACCAGCAGCAGTTGTACGCCCTGGCGGCCCCCGGCCTGCCCACCGCCGCGCACCGGTTCACCATCCCCGTCGACACCGGCTTCGCCCCCGAGCAGGCCGAGGACATCCTCGCGCTGCTGCGCCGCCGCCATCCCGGACTGCGCATGCGGTTCGCCGAAGGACCGCAGGGCCCGTACCAGGCCGAGACGGACCGGGCCGCCGACGCGGACACCTACGTACCGCTCATCGACCTGACCGCCCTGCCCGCCGACCGCCGGGCCCTGGCCATGGAACAGATGGCCGACGACATGCTCGAAGAACTCGACCCGCAGGCCGGGCTCACCGTGAAGGCGGCCCTGTTCGACCTCGGCCCGGACGAACGCCGGCTCGTGTGGCTGTCCCACGCGCTCGTCACCGACCTGCGCAGCGTCCAGCTCCTGCTGAGCGACTTCTCCGCCGCCGCCGAACTCCTGCGCGACGGCAAACCCGCCGACCTGCTGCCGCCGACGCGCCCCTTCCCCCGGTGGGCGAGGACCGCCGCCGCGGGGGCCGTGGAGGAACCGGCCGAGGACGCCGAGGACGCCGAGGCCGGGCTCCCGGCCGACGGGGAACCCGTCCACCGGTTCAGCACCGTCCTCGACCGCGACGAGGCCGAACGGCTCCTCGCCCCGGCCGCCGCGGCCTACCGGCTCACCGGCCGCGAAGTCGCCTTCGCCGCCCTCGCCTGCGCCGCCTTCGACGCCACCGGACGGCACAGCCTGCGCTTCGCCGTCGAGGACGACGCGCGGGCCCTGAACCTCGCGGAACTCGACGTCAGCGAGAGCGTCGGCGCGTTCTCCCGGTTCCTGCCGGTGACCCTCGAACGCCACGCCCCCGGCAAGACCAGGGCCCTGCTGACGGCGGCCAAGGAACGCCTGCGGGCCGCCGCCCGCGAGGAGACCCTCGGCACGGCACGCGGCGACGCGCTGCTGCTGCTGCGCGACCTCGACGACCTGGCCGAACTGCCCCGCGTGGGACACCCCTTCACCCCCCGCGGCCCGGTGGCGCCCCCCGTGTGGGACCCCGGCGCGGCACCCGGCCATCCGCTCGTCGTCACGACGTACCTCCTCGACGGCCGCTGGCACCTGGACTGGGCCTGCCGGGGAGCCGACGCCCGCGCCCTCGCCGAGGACCTGGCGGGACGCACGGCCGACGCACTGCGCACCATCGCCGACCACTGCGCCGAGGCCGACAGCGGCACCGTCACCCCCAGCGACTTCCCGCTCGCCGGACTCGACCAGAGCGCCCTCGCCGCCCTCGCCGCCGCCCTCGGCGGCGAGGCGGACGACCCGGACGGCGACGACCTCTCCCCGAACGACGGCAACCACGAGGTGAACCGATGAGGCTCGACGGCATCGAGGACGTCTACGAACTCTCCTCCGTACAGGAGGGACTCCTCTTCCACAACCTGTTCACTCCGGGCGCCGGCGTGTACCTGGAGCAGATCACCCTCACCCTGCGCGGCGAACTCGACGTGGCCGCCTTCCGCCAGTCCTGGCAGACCATCGTCGACCGGCACCCCGTGCTGCGCACCAGCTTCCACTGGGAGGGCGTCGGCAAGGCCCTGCAGGTCGTGCACCGCAGCGTCACCCTCGACATGCCCGAACTGGACTGGCGGGACGCCTCGGCCGAGGAGCAGGAGGCCCGCTACGAGCAGTTCGCGCTGGACGACCGCATGCGCGGCTTCGCCTTCGACAAGCCGCCACTGATGCGCCTCGCGCTGCTGCGCACCGCCGACGACACCTGGAAGTTCTTCTGGAGCTTCTCCCACCTCCTCCTCGACGGCTGGTCCTTCGGCCTGTGCTTCTACGAGCTCACCCAGCTCTACAACGCCCTCGCCCAGGGCAAGGAGCCCGTCCTGGAACGCCCGCGCCCCTACCACGGCTACGTCGCCTGGTGGAAGAAGCGCAGCACCGAGCAGGCCGAGAAGTTCTGGACCCGGCACCTGTCCGGATTCGAGACGCCCGAACGGCCCCTCGAACTCGGCAGCATCGACCGCAGGCCGCCCGCGCCGGGCGAGCCCAGCCACGGCATGCTGCCCGACCGCGACCTCGTCGCCCTCGTGCCGCGCCTCGGCGAGGTCGCCCGCGAGCACGGCCTGACCGTGAACACCATCTCGCAGGGCGCCTGGATGCTGCTGCTCAGCCGCTACCTGGACCGCGACGACGTGATCGCCGGCTCCACCGGCACCCAGCGCCCCGCGGGCCTGCCGGGCGCCGAGCAGATCATGGGCCCGATGCTCGCCACCATGCCGGTGCGCGCCCACGTCGACCCCGACGCGAACCTCATCGAATGGCTGCGCGCCCTCCAGCAGGACATGGCCGAGGCCCGTGAGAACGCCGACATCGCCCTGCCCGAGCTGCGCCGCCTCGGCGGACTGCCCGGCAGCGTCCCGCTGTTCGACATGGACCTCGCCTACGAGAACGTGCCCGTCCCCGACATGACGCTGTACAAGGTGGAGATCGGCGAGTCCACCTACGACGGCCGCCCGCACTTCCCGATCACCATGATCATCATGCCGGGGGAGCGGCTGCCCGTGCCGCGCCTGGTCTACGACCGCACCCGCTTCCCCGACAGCGCCGCCCAGCGCCTCATCGAGCACTTCTACACCGCGCTCACGGCGATCATCGACAACCCCGACCGCACCCTGTCCGAGATCCCGGTGCTGCCGGAGGCGGAGCGCGCCCGGCTCGCCGAGTTCGCCGCCACCGAACCCGTCCCGGTCACCGCCGCCCTGCACGAGATCTTCGCCGAGCGGGCCCGCGAGCACCCGGACAAGACGGCCGTGGTGTGCGGCACCGACCGCCTCGCCTACGGCGAACTCGACCGCCGCGCGGACCGCCTCGCCCAGCACCTCGCCGGGCTCGGCGCGGGCCCCGGCTCCACCGTGGGCCTCGCGATGGAACGCTCCACGGACATGCTGGTCGCCGTCCTCGGCGTCCTGAAGTCCGGCGCCGCGTACGTCCCCCTCGACCTCACCCACCCCGCCGAGCGCCTCGCCTACACGCTGGGCGACGCCGACGCGCGGGTCCTCGTCACGCACGCCGCGGGCCGCGACCGCCTGCCCGCCTTCGACGGCCCCCTCGTCGACCTCGACGCCGACGCCGCCCAGCTCGCCGCCCTGCCGGGCGAACCGCCCGCCACACAAACCGGCCCCGACTCCCCGGCCTACCTCATCTACACCTCGGGCTCCACGGGCCGCCCCAAGGGCGTCGTCGTCACACACCGCAACGTCGCCCGCCTCGTCGCCGGCGCCGCCACCCGCTTCGACTTCCGCGCCGACGACGTGTGGAGCATGTTCCACTCCTACGCCTTCGACGTGTCCGTGTTCGAGACCTGGGGCGCCTTCTGCAACGGCGCCACCCTGGCCGTCGTCCCCCGCGACGACGCCCGCTCGCCCGAGGCCCTGCACGCCCTGCTGCGCGAACACGGCGTCACCGTCCTCAGCCAGACGCCCTCCGCGTTCCGCGCCTACATGGCGGTCGCCCTCAACGCCGCGGACGGCGAGCAGCCCCCGCTGCGCTACGTCGTCTTCGCCGGGGAGCCCCTGGACGCGCCCACCCTCACGCCCTGGATCGAGCGGTTCGGCGCCGACCGCCCGCAACTGGTCAACATGTACGGCATCACCGAGGTCACCGTGCACTGCACCTTCCACCGGGTGACGGAGGCCGACCTCACCGGCGGCATCGCCAACAACGTCGGACGGCCGCTGCCCGACGTGGCGATCCACGTCCTCGACCGGCGCGGCAGGCCCGCCCCGATCGGAGTGGGCGGCGAGATGTACGTGGGCGGCCCCGCCGTCGCCGAGGGCTACCGCAACCTGCCCGAACTGACCGCGGAACGCTTCGTCCCCGACCCGTTCTCCGACGACCCCGACGCCCGCCTCTACCGCTCCGGCGACCTGGCCCGCTACCTGGAGAACGGCGACCTCGAATTCCTCGGCCGCGCCGACCAGCAGGTCAAGGTCCGCGGCTACCGCATCGAACCGGGCGAGATCGAGACCGTCCTGCGCCGGGACGACGCGGTGCGCGAGGCCGTCGTGATCGCCCGCGAGGACACCCCCGGCGACCGCCGCCTCGTCGCCTACGTCGTCACCGGGGACGAGGACGACCCCACCGAGCGGCTGCGCGAACTGGTCCGCGCCCACCTGCCCGAGCACATGGTGCCCTCCGCGGTGGTCCGCCTCGACGCGCTGCCGCTGACCGTCAACGGCAAGACCGACCGCGAGGCCCTGCCCGCGCCCGGCGGCGAGCGCCCCGACCTGGCCGCCGCCTACGTCGCCCCCCGCGACGCCCGCGAGGAGGCCCTCGTCACGGTGTGGACCGAGGTCCTGGGCGTGGAACGCGTCGGCGTCCACGACGACTTCTTCGCCCTCGGCGGCCACTCCCTGCTCGCCACCCGCGTCGCCTTCGGCGCGTCCGCCGCACTCGGCGTCGAGGTACCCGTCCGGCTCGTCTTCGACCGGCCCACCGTGGCCGCCATGGCCGCCGACCTGGCCTCCGCCGCGCCCGCCGCCCCGGCCACCGGCACACCGGACTCCCCGGCCGGTGACGCGCCCGCGGCCCCGGCCCAGGACGCGCCCATCGCGCGCCGCGCCCGCGTCACCCGCGGCACCGCGGAGGGAGGTGGCGCGGCATGACCCAGGAGCTGTCCGCCGCCGCGGACCCCGCGGGCGACGGCGCCGACGACGCGTACCTGATGCCGTGCTCGTCCGGCCAGCACCGCCTGTGGCTGCTGGAGCAACTGGAGCCCGGCGGCGCCGCCGCGCACGTGGAACACGTCGCCGTCCGCATGCGCGGCCCGCTCGACGCCGACGCCCTCCAGCGGTCCGTGGACGTCCTCGTCGAACGGCACGAGACGCTGCGCACCGCGCTGATCGAGGCCGACGGCGAACCGGTGCAGGCGATCCGCCCGCACCTGGCCGTGCCCATGATCAGGGCGGACCTGTCCGCCCGGCCCGAGGACCTCGACACGGTCCTGCGTGAACGGGTCCTCGGCCCGTTCCGGCTGGAGAGCGCCCCGCTGTTCCGCGTGGCCCTGATCGCCCTCGGCCCCGACGAGCACGCCTTCGTCATCGCCTTCCACCACGCCGTCTACGACCAGTGGTCCGGCAGCGTGTTCCTGCGCGACCTGCTCACCTGCTACAAGGCCGTCACCAGCGGCGCCGAGCCCGACCTGCCCGACCTGCCCATCCAGTACGGCGACTTCGCCGCCTGGCAGCGCGAGCGGACCGGCGACGACCGCGAGCGGGCCGAACTCGACCACTGGGCCCGCCGCCTGTGGGAACTGCCCGTCCTCGACCTGCCCACCGACCGGCCCCGGCCCGCCGTGCCCGCCCACCGCGGCGCCACCCTGACCGGCGAACTGCCGGCCGACGTGGTGCGCGGCCTCGGCGAACTGAGCCGGGCCCACGGTGCCACCCCGTTCATGACCGCCCTGGCCGCGTTCGGCGCCGTCCTGCACCGCTGGAGCGGCCAGGACGACATCCCCGTCGGCACACCCGTCGCCGGCCGGGACCGGCCCGAGGTGCAGGACCTCGTCGGGTTCTTCGTCAACAACCTGGTGCTGCGCACCGACCTCACCGGCGACCCCACCTTCGAGCGGCTCCTGGAACGCGTCCGCGGCACCTGCCTGGACGCCTACGCCCACGCCACCGTGCCCTTCGAACGGCTGGTGGAGCACCTCGCGCCCGCCCGGGACCTGTCCCGCAGCCCGCTGTTCCAGGTCATGTTCGTCTTCGGCAACGTCCCCATGCCCGAGACCGACGACCCCGCCCTGCCCCGCCTGGAAATGCTGCGCACCGACACCGGAGCCGCCAAGTTCGACGTGTTCTTCGCGCTCGTGCCGCAGGGCGACGCCATGCGTGTCGTCCTGGAGTACGACACCGGCCTGTTCGACGCCTCCACCGCCGAACGCCTCCTGGACCACTACGGCCGGCTCCTCGCCGCCGCCGTCTCCCGCCCCGGCCTGCGGCTGTCCGAACTCCCCCTCGCCTCCGGCGAGGAGCAGCGCCTGCTGGCGGAGTGGGGCACCGGTCCCGTGCGGGAGGTGCCCGGTGCCAGCGTGCCGGAGCAGGTCGCCGCCCGCGCCGCCCGGCACCCCGACCGCGTCGCGGTCGCCACCGGCGACCGCTCCCTCACCTACGCCCAGCTCCGGGACAGCGCCGACGCCGTCGCGACCCGGCTGGTCGCGGCCGGCGTCACCCCCGGCGACCGGGTCGCCGTCGCCCTGGAGCGCGGCCCCGAACTGGTCGCCGCCCTCCTCGGCGTGCTCCGCGCGGGCGCCGCCTACGTCCCCCTCGACCCCGCCCACCCCGCCACCCGGCTCCGCCTCGTCCTGGCGGACGCCGGGCCCCGCGCCCTGCTCACCACCCGCGAACTGCACGCGCGCCTCCCCGCCGACGGCATCCCGGCACTCCTGCTGGACGCCCCCGAGGTCCCCGCC
>DASTDN010000217.1:0-2139 GCA_035710365.1 Streptomyces sp.
CCGCACCGGACTCGGCCTGCGGGAGGTGGCCCGGGGCCCGGACGGGCAGACGCTGTACGCGGTGGGGTGAGACGGCCGCGCGCGGCGGACGCCCCGGCCCGGTTGCAGACTTCCGGGCCCGGAGCCGGGCCGGGGGTCCTCACCGCAGCGCGCCCGCCAGCAGTCGGGCCGCGCGGGTCACGCCGGGGCGGGCGACGCGGCGCACGAGGGGGCGGATCACTCGGGCCGTGGGGCCGGTCGGCCGCCAGCGGATCTGGAGGCGGCCGGGGGCGTGGCCCTCCGGCTCGACGGTGACGCGGTGCGGGGTGAGGCCCGAGCGGTAGGGGACACGGGCCGTCAGTGAGGGGAAGGCGGGCGGGGCGAGCAGGATGCCGGTGTTGCCCAGGCCGCGCAGGGTGAGGCGCACCACCGGGTGCCGTACGCCGTCGAAGCCCCGCACCGGCGGGACGGCCGCCGCCAGGTCGAGGCGTACCCGCCCCTCGAACACGCCGGGCCGCACGGGGGAGAGCCGGAAGGGGACGGTGAGGCGGCGCGTGCCGGGCGTGAGGTGCAGGGCCGCGCGCTGGTGGCCCACGGGCAGCCGCAGCCCCGGGTCGTACGTACGGACCGTCAGGTCCACGCGGGCTCCCGGGCCGGGTGCGATGCGGGTGATCTCGTGCCGGAACAGGGCGCCGGGGAACGGGCGGGTCTCCAGCTCCAGGTCACGGACGTCCAGCTCACGGCGGGCGTCCTCGGTCTCGGGAACGCGGTCGCCCCAGTACAAGCGGCCGTCCGCGTCCGCCGTGACCTGCCGGGGCGCCACACCGTGGCCGAGGCCGCGCGCGGCCTCCCGGGCCTCGGCCGGGCGGCCCTCGTGGATGAGCCGGAGCACGACGCGTTCGGCGCGCGGCAGCCGGGCGTACGCGTCGGGGTGCAGCGTGGCGAGGTAGGGGCCGACGATGCCGGCGAACTCCGTGAGCCACTCCTCGTCCCGGTGCGGCAGGTCCCCGGTGTACATCCGTACGTCGTGCTTGAGGAACTTGTAGTCCTTGGCGGGCCGCAGCGCTCCGTGCCCGGACTCGGCGAGGAAGGCGTCGATGAGGCCCTGGACGTGGACGCGGTCGCGGACGTTGTCGAGCCGGTCGCGCTGGTTGGAGATGGACGCGGCGGCGGAGGGCGCGTACGGCTCGACGTACCAGTGGTAGACCGGCTCCGGGATGATCGTGAAGGCCCTGGCCAGGCAGTACGCGCGGGCCGAGAACAACTGGTCCTCGTAGTGGATGTCCTCGGGGAAGAGCAGGCCGTGCCGGTCGAGGAAGGCGCGGGCGTACATCTTGCTGGTCGCCAGGTGCTCGAAGAACAGCCGGGGGTCGGCCCCGATGCCCTCCAGGGTGCGGTGTTCGGCGACCAGGTGGGGCATCCAGGTGGAGCGGCGGCCGGTGTCGGCGCGGATGCGGCGGACCGCGCCCATCGCGAAGTCGATGTCGCGTGCGCGGTGCGCGGCGAGCAGCAGTTCCACGGCGTTGTCGGGCAGTTCGTCGTCGCTGTCGAGGAACATCAGGTACGGCGCCCGGGAGGCGGCGACGGCCCGGTTGCGGGGCACGCCGCAGCCGCCGCTGTTCACCGGCAGCCGCAGATGGCGGACGCGGGGGTCCTCGGCGGCGAGCCGCCGGGCCACCTGCGGGGTGTCGTCGGTGGAGTGGTCGTCGCTGATGACGATGTCGAGGTCCGCGTGGGTCTGGCGGCAGACGGAGGCCACGGCGCGGGGGAGGCGTTCGGCGTCGTTGTGGACGATGACGACGACGGTCACCGTGGCGTCGCCGGGGTCCCTGACCCCCTTGACCTCCCTGACATCGCTGGTGTCGCTGGTCATGCGAGCTCCTCGGGGCGCGGGGCCGGGGTGCGGTCCTCCAGGGGCAGGACGGGCGGCAGCGCCTCCTCGGGCTCGTCGAGCAGGACCCGGCGCACGACGCGTTCGGCGGCGCGCCCGTCGTCGAACGCGCAGAAGCGGCGCCGGAACGCGGCCCGCGCCTTGGCGGCGCACTCGTCGCGCCAGGCGTCCGTGACGAGGATCTCGGTGAGGTCCTCCTGGCTGCGGGCGACCGGGCCGGGGGCCTCGGCGGGCAGGTCGAAGTAGACGCCGCGGGTGGTGCGGTACGT
>DASTDN010000218.1:0-11771 GCA_035710365.1 Streptomyces sp.
TCACTCCCCACCCGTACGAGTCCACCCGGCCACGGGCAGAGTAACCCTATCGTCCCCTTGGGGCACTCGTGTATCCGTGCCACAGGATTCACCTTCCCCGCAAGGGGGTTGACCATTACTCTTCGGATTCGACCGATTCCAGGGTGAGTTGGACAGCGGCCCGGCGGGTGGGTTCGCCCCGCTTCGCCCCCGCCGGTTCGCCGGATCCGGTGACGGCGGCGACGGCACGGCGGGGACGCGGAGGTTGACTCGCGCCGGACCGACGGGCCGCAGGGTGACACGCGTGACGGAGACCCCGTTCGCACGGGGTCTCCGCCTCGGTTCGCGGCCTCTGACCGGAGGTCAGGCCAGGCCGTTGGTCAGCACCGGCAGGTAACCGCCGGACTGGCCTGCGGCGGTCGGGTGGTACGAGTCGCCCATGTTGGTCCAGTTGACGCTGTGCAGCCAGGCACTGCCGGAGCAGAGCTCGTGGCCGGTGAAGGTGCCGCGCACGTCACCGAAGGTGAAGCCGTGGGAGCGGGCGACGTTGCCGATCGTGTTGTTCATGTAGTCGGCCGCGCTGTTGATGGCGCTCCGCTTGGTCTCGGACAGGCCGAGGCAGAGGCTGCTGCCGAGCTGGTAGAAGCGCGGGTAGCCGAGCACGACCACGCGCGCCGAGGGGGCGCGGTTGCGGATCGTCGAGTAGACGTTGTTCAGCCGGCCCGGCAGCGTGTTCTGCACGAAGGCGCGGGCGGTGTTGATGCGGTCGATGCAGCCGCTGTCGGACGAGAGCACACAGGTCGTCATGACGTCGGCGAAGCCGGCGTCGTTGCCGCCGATGGCGATCGAGATGAGGCTGGTGGAGGCGTTGACCGGGCCGAGCTGGTTGTTCAGCACGTCGGAGGTGACGGCGCCCGAGCAGGCCATGAAGGAGAAGGAGGAGGGAGCGTGGCTGGCCGCCCACAGGTAGGGGGCCGCGTTGGTGCTGCGCTTGCAGTTGCCGCTCTCACTCGTGTAGTTGCCCGCTCCGACACCGGAGGCGTAGGAGTCGCCGAGGGCCACGTAGGGCCCGGTCGCGGCGGTCGCGGTCCCGGCCCCGGTGAGGACGGAGGCGACAGCGAGGAGGAGCGAACTCACAAGGACGGCGATACGGGTACGTCTCATGAAATCTCCCTATAGCAGGTTCTCTGCCACAACTGTGGGACCAGCTACGCGCGTTGACTGGTGATGTCCATGCCAAGTCATACCCGTCACCACCGCGTTCACGCACCCCTGCGCCCTCAATCCTTCGGGCCGGTTTTATTGCGTGCTCACGACAAAATTGTTGACGGGTGTTCAAACCTCTTGTTTCCGCGCGCACCACAGACTCACTCTTGTTCCGGTCCCGGAGCGGAACGCAACGCTCAGGGCCGTGCGTGCGATCCCGCGCGCACCCCCCACTGACGCGCGCCCCCACCCCGGCGCGCGCCGCCCACAGGAGGATCTCCTCTCATGGCTCAGCTGCGTAGCAAGAGACTGCGGTTCGCCGCCACCACCACCCTGGCGACCGCCGCCCTCGTCGGCGGACTCGCCGCGCTCCCCGCCCAGGCCGCCCCGGCCACGGGCACGGTACTGGCGGCGAACTCCCCCACCGCGGTCAAGGACAGCTACATCGTCACGCTGAAGGAAGGGGCCGGCTTCAAGGCCTCCTCGTCCACGGGCAAGAACCTCATCAAGGAGTACGGCGGCACGGTCAAGCGGACCTTCGGCGCCGCGCTGAACGGTTTCGCCGCCACCCTCTCCGCCGACGAGGCCGCGCGGCTGGCCGCCGACCCGGCGGTGGCCTCCGTCGAGCAGGACCAGCGGGTGCACGTCGACGCCACCCAGACCAACGCCCCCTGGGGTCTGGACCGCATCGACCAGACCTCGCTGCCGCTGAGCGGCACCTACACCTACCCGGACTCCGCCGGGCAGGGCGTGACCGCGTACATCATCGACACCGGTGTCCGCATCACCCACACCGACATCGCCGGCCGGGCGTTCAACGGCTACGACGCCGTCGACGGCGACAGCGTCGCGCAGGACGGCAACGGCCACGGCACGCACGTGGCCACGACGGTCGCGGGCACCACGTACGGCGTCGCCAAGAAGGCGAAGATCGTGGCCGTCCGCGTGCTGAACAACGCCGGCTCCGGCACCACCGCGGGTGTCGTCGCGGGCATCGACTGGGTGACCCAGAACCACTCCGGTCCCTCGGTCGCCAACATGTCCCTCGGCGGCGGCGTCTCCACCACCCTGGACAACGCGGTCCGCAACTCCATAGCCAGCGGCGTGACCTACGCCATCGCCGCCGGCAACAACAGCGGCCTGGCCTCCTCGACGTCCCCGGCCCGCGTCACCGAGGCCATCACGGTCGGCGCCACCACCAGCACCGACGCCAAGGCCAGCTACTCCAACTACGGCACGGGCCTGGACCTGTTCGCGCCCGGCTCCTCCATCACGGCCGGCTGGAACACCAGCGACACCGCCACGAACACCATCTCCGGCACGTCGATGGCCACGCCGCACGTCGCGGGTGCCGCCGCCATCTACCTGGCCGGCCACACCACGGCCTCGCCCGCCCAGGTCGCCACGGCGCTGGTCAACGGCGCGACCCCCGGCAAGGTCACCAGCGCGGGCACCGGCTCCCCGAACCTCCTGCTGAAGATCGTCGAGTAGGTCCCGCACCCCGCGGGTTCCCCGCGCGCGTCCGGCGGCGGCCGGCGGCGCTCCCCGCACCGTTGGTCCCCGGAGGCGTCCCTCACCTCCGGGGACCTTCCCCGTGGCCGCCGCGCACCCGCCGGGCGGCCCCGGGGCGCGCCGGCGCGTGTCGGCGTGCGAGTGCCGTGCGCCCCGGGGAAAGAGGGTGCACGGGGCCCCCGGGTGCCGGATCATGGGCGCCATGTCTGCGAACCCACACGACGCTCTGCCGGTCCGGCTCACCGTCGACGACTCCGACTCCCCGTCCGACGTCGTCGACGCGCTGTTCCTCGGCCGCTTCGCGACGGGCGAGCAGCCGTACTCGCACGCGGCGAACATCGAGCGCGTCCGCTCGGCCGCGACGCTGCTGCCGCCCGGCGCCCGCGTCCTGCGCGCGGCCCGCGACGACGACCGCAGCGCGACCCTCGCCGAGGGCGACGGCTGGACCGTGCTGGTGTCCCGCTGGAACCGCGGCGCGGACGTCACGGTCACGGCGACCAGCGCCGGCCTCGCCGCGAAGATCCTCGGCCAGGCCACCGAGGGCGCGGCCGACGAGCCCGAGCCCCAGCCGGAGAACGTACCGATGGGCTTCTGGTACGTCTCCCCGCGGCGCGGCCCGCACCGCACGACCCGGCAGATCTCGGCGGGCACCTGGGACGAGGTCAGGGGCAACTACACCGCGCCGGTCGCGGAGGCCATGGACCGCCTGATGAAGACGACGCCCGAGGACATCGCCGGGCGGCTGCTCCTGCTGCACGGCCCGCCCGGCACCGGCAAGACCTCCGCGCTGCGCACGCTTGCCAGGTCCTGGCGGGACTGGTGCCAGGTGGACTGCGTACTCGACCCCGAGCGGCTGTTCTCCGACGTCGGCTATCTGATGGACATCGCGATCGGCGAGGACGACTCCTCGGGCAAGGGCCGCTGGCGGCTGCTGCTCCTGGAGGACTGCGACGAACTGATCCGCGGCGAGGCCAAGCACACCGCCGGCCAGGCCCTGTCCCGGCTGCTGAACCTGACGGACGGCCTGCTCGGCCAGGGCCGCAACGTCCTGGTGGGCGTCACCACCAACGAGGACCTGGAGCGCCTGCACCCCGCCGTCGTCCGGCCCGGCCGCTGCCTGGCCCGCATCGAGGTGGGCCCGCTGACCCGCCGGGAGGCGGTGAACTGGCTGGGCACGGAGGAGGGCATCGGCCGCGAGGGCGCCACCCTGGCCGAGCTGTACGCGCTGCGCCGCGGCACCTCTCCGACGTCCCTGCCCGAGCAGCGGGAGGACGCGGACGCCGGGCTGTACCTGTAGCGGGGTGCTTTGATGGACGTATGACCCTGTTCGTCGGGACGTCGGGGTGGCAGTACAAGGACTGGCGGGGCGTGCTCTACCCGGCCGGGTGTCCGGCGCGGCTGTGGCTGGAGGAGTACGCGGCGCGGTTCGCCACCGTGGAGATCAACAACGCGTTCTACCGGCTGCCGTCCCGGGAGGCCTTCGCCACCTGGCGCGAGCGCACCCCGGCCGGCTTCGTCGTCGCGGTGAAGGCCAGCCGGTACCTCACCCACATCAAGCGGCTGCGGGACCCCGCGGAGCCGGTGGAGCGGCTGATGGGCCACGCCGCCGGACTCGGCGACCGGCTCGGGCCGGTGCTGCTCCAGTTGCCGCCGACGCTGCGCTCCGACCCGGCGCTGCTGGACGACTGCCTGGCGTGCTTCCCGGCGGCGACGCGGGTCGCGGTCGAGCCGCGCCACGACTCGTGGTGGACCGACGAGGTCCGCGACGTCCTGACCGGCCGGGGCGCCGCACTGTGCTGGGCGGACGTCCGGGCCCGCCCGGCGACCCCGCTGTGGCGCACCGCCGACTGGGGTTACGTCCGCTTCCACCAGGGCCGCGCCAAGGCGTGGCCGCGCTACGGCGGGCAGGCGCTGCGGACGTGGGCCGAGCGGATCGCGGGGACGTGGCCGGGCGGGGCGGACGTGTACGCGTACTTCAACAACGACCCGAACGGGGCTGCGGTGCGCGACGCGCCGGCGTTCGCGAACGCTGCGGAAGCGGCGGGGCTCAGCCCGACGCGCACCCCCTCGGCAACCGGCTGACCTGCCGCTTCACGGGCTGTGGACCGCACGCAGGGCGTCCCGTACGGCGGCCAGCGCGTCGGCCTCGGTGTGGCCAAGCCGGTGGGCGCGGTCGGCGTAGGCGCGGGCCGCGGCCGCCAGTTCGCGCGCGGCGGCCGAACCGGCGGCGGCCACGAACGTGCCGTTGCGCCCCCGCGTCTCGATCACGCCGTCGGCCTCCAGCGCCCGGTACGCCTTGGCGACCGTGTTCGCCGCGAGCCCCAGCGACTCGGCGAGCCCGCGCACGGTCGGCAGCCGGTAGCCCACCGGCAGCGCGCCCGAGCGGGCCTGTTCGGAGATCCGCGCCCGTACCTGCTCGTACGGCGGGGCGCTGTCGCCGTCTTCGATGTGGATCTTCAGTGTCACGGGCCGATTGTCCCGCACCCGGCGGTAAATGAGAGGCGGCCGGCGTCGTCCCTGCGTAGCGTGCGCCTCCATGACCGTGATCGTGCGCCCTCTCCGCCCCGGCGTCCCCGCGGACGCGGAGGGATTCTCCCTGGTCCGCCGTATGGCGGTGCCCTTCATGCTGTCCACGCCCGAGGCCGTCCTGCACCACCTGACGCGCTCCCACCCGGACGCCCGCTTCACCCAGCTCGTCGCCGAGGAGGGCGGCGAGATCATCGGCACCGCCCAGGTGAGCCTCGCCCACGACAGCCCGGAACCCGGCCAGGGCTCCGCCAACGTCTACGTCCGCCCGGACCGGACGGGGCGCGGTGCCGGATCGCTGCTCGCCCGCACCGCCGAGGACCTGCTGGCCTCCCTCGACGTGAGGAAGGTCTTCGCATGGGTGCCGGACGAGCCCGGCAACCGCGCGTTCGCCGAGCGGCGCGGCTATGCGGCGAGCCGCTCGGCGCACTTCCTGCGGCTGGACCTCGCGGGCGGCACGCTGCCGCCGCTGGAGGACCCGCCGCCCGGCGTGGAGCTGCGCACGGGCGCCGACTTCGCGGACGACCCGCGCCCGGTGTTCGAGCTGGACGCGGAGACCACGTCGGACGAGCCCGGCGACATCGAGGTCGCGTTCAGCGACTACGAGGCCTGGCTGGCGGACACCTGGCGGCACCCCCTCCTCGATCTCGCACTGACCTCCGTCGCCGTGGTGGACGGCCGCCCCGCCGCCTTCACCGCGGCCTACACCGACGGTGCCGGCCGCTACAGCACGGCGATGACCGGCACCGCCCGCGCCCACCGCGGCCGGGGCCTGGCCAAGCTCGCCAAGAACCACTCCCTGCACCGGGCCCGCGCCGCGGGGATCCGGGAGGCCTTCACGGGCAACGACTCCGGGAACGGCCCGATGCTCGCGATCAACCGGTGGTTCGGGTACGAGGTGGGCGCGTCGGAGGTCCGGTATGTCCGGGAAATCGGCTGAGGGCCGGGGCCGGGGGGCCGCCGAGGTGGACGTGGTCCTGGTCAAGGGCGGCCGGACGAAGATCCGGTACCGGGCCGGCCTCCTCTCCGACGACGGCACGCGCGTCGCCGTGCGCGCCCCGTGGGCGGGCGGCACCGTGCGCGACTTCGGCTTCGTCCGCTTCGAGGCCGGGGACGTCTTCACGGAGTACTACTGGCGGGACCGCTGGTACTCCGTGAAGGAGGTCCGGGACGCCGGGGGGCGGCTCAAGGGCTGGTACTGCGACATCACGCGCCCCGCCGTCCTGACGGACGGCGGCGAACTGGTCGTCGAGGATCTCGACCTGGACCTGTGGCGCTCGGCGGACGGCGGCGACGTACGGCGGCTCGACGAGGACGAGTTCGCCGCGAGCGGGCTCGCCGAGCGGGACCCCGGGGCCGCCGCACGCGCCGTGGCCGCCCTGGAGGAACTGGAGGCACTCGCCCGCGGGGAGGACGGCTTCGCGGGGCTGACGGCCTGACCCCGCCGACCGGGACCGGGGGGCGGCGCCGGGCACCCCGGCCATGCGAGCGGCAGCCCGGGTGCCCCGGCGCGGAAAAGGGTGATCCGCTCGTTCCGGGCGGTGAGGAGCGACGGGCCGGGGTGCCGCGACCGGGGGCCCGGGAGGCCCTCCCGGGCGGGTGGGCCGGGTGCGCGACGGGCGTCGTGGGCGGGCCGGACCAGGGGTCGCGCGGGCCGGGACGGGGCTCGTCGCCGGGGGTGGTGGCGGCGGCTTCCCGGTCCGGCGGGGTTTGCGGGGCCCGGTTCATGGTCATGCACCCCACAGTGACTCCCGTCACTGCCAGTCCGAGTCGTGACAGCCACCACTGACAGAGCAGCGCCGATGAGTAACTCTCGCCGAACGTGCCTACCTCCGCGGGATCGCGGGACCAGGTAGCACCGAAGGAGGCAGCCATGCGCCGTGTGACCGTGCCCAAGCCCCTGAAGAAGACCGACGTCCGCCGGGTCCTGGAGGAGGCGGACGAGCGCCCCGCGGGACGGCCCGAGGTACGCAAGGACATCGCCCGCACGTGGTGGCCGGAAGGCTGAGCGCGGTGCGCGCCCACGGCCCGTGGGAGACGTGCCCCTGACGTGATCGGCGACGGGGCCCGCCCGGCAGAGCTGCCGGGCGGGCCCCGTCCCCTTCCCCGCTCCTCCCCTCGCCTTCTATGTCACTTTCCGGGTCATTCGAAGACCGAGGCGCAGGTGGTCGGGGTGGCGTGCGCCGGGTCGAGGGAGTTGTTCACCTCGTGGAAGGCGACCCGGTCGGTCAGCGCGATCGCGAGGTGTTCGGACACGTCGACCGGGCACAGGTCCTGCAGCAGGACGTTGCGTACGTTCGGCCCGCTCAGGTACTGGCTGCGGTAGGGCGTGACGACCTCGTCGTACTGGGTGGCGATGACGGTGTAGCGGACGCCGGGCACGGTGTCGCCGCCCTCGTTGAGCCTGGTGAGCAGGTCGGACCCGGCTATCTGGTCGGCGAGGGCCGGGGTGGTCTCGTTCAGCAGGTCCTCGGCGCCCGGGAAGTACTGCAGGAGCTGCGTCAGGCCGAACATGGTGGTGCCGTGGTTGCTCGGCGCGATGCCGACGAGGGCGTTCACCTTGGCCGCGCCGCCCAGGAACTTGAGGTAGTAGCGGGGCATCATGCCGCCCTGCGAGTGGCCGACGAGGTCGGCCTTCGCGGCGCCGGTCGCGGCGAGCACGGTGTCGACGAAGGCGGACAGCTCCGCCGCCGACTCGTCCACCGGGCCGAGTCCGTGGAAGAGCGGCACTCCGTCGAGACGCCCGTAGTCCAGGGAGTAGACGCAGTATCCGCGGTCCTTCAGGTACGGGGCCAGGCCGAGCCAGTTGTCGACGGAGTTGCCGAACGTGCCGTGGACGAGGACGACGGGGCGGGGATGGGCGGCGGACGGCCGGCAGGAGTAGTCGTTCCAGCCGCGGTCGGTCGAGTCGGCGGCGGCCTGGGCCGCGCCGACGGGGGCGAGCAGCGCGGCGGCGGTCAGCAGGGCCGCGACCAGCGGTCCGAGCAGGCGTTTCCTGGGCAGCATCGGGTGATCTCCTTGCGGGTCATGGGGGTTGCACGGAGAGGTGCAGCTCGACGCCCAGTGATCCGGATCACGGGATGCTGTGTCACCCGTCAAGTTACGGACGAGTAGCCCGAGTGGGAAGTTACGCGTCAGTAAAAACTTTCGGCACCTGCCGCACCAGGCGGCACGTCTGCGGCGTTTGGCGCCCTTTGCCCCCCAGCCGCATGCGGCCGGACACCTGCCCCCGCCTCCCCCGCGAGCGGACCGGCCGCCTACGCCGCCAGCGTCCCCGGCATCACCGCGTGCGGGCCGAACTTCGCCCGCGCCCGGTCCGCGACCTCCTCGATGCGGCGGGCCCTGTCGTCCGCGGGGTCGAAGGTGAGCTGGTGGGTGGCCTGTTCGGCGGGGGCGAGCCCCTCGGCCCGCAGGGTGATCGCACGGACCCGGGCGCGTTGCAGGCCGAGCGCCTCGTACATGCCGTAGGCCGTCCTCGTCAGCGCCGCCGAGTGCGCGGTCGGTTCGGGGAGGGCGCGGCTGCGGGTGGTGGCGGAGACGTCGGCGTAGCGGACGGTGAGGGTCAGGGTGCGGCACACCGTGGCCGCGGCGCGCAGCCGGGTGCCCAGTTCCTCCGTCGCGCCGAGCAGGGCGCGGCGGTGCCGGCCGGGGTCCAGTTCGTCCCGGTCGAAGGCGCGCTCCGCGGCCAGGGAACGGGAGGCGCCGTCCGGCACGACCCGGCCGCGGTCGATGCCGTTCGCCTTCTCGTACAGGTCCCGTCCGGCCCGCGCGCCGAGCAGGCGCTGGAGCGTGGCCGGCGGCGCGGCGGCGACCCGGCCGAGGGTGTCGAGGCCGTAGGCGCACAGGGTGCGGGCGGTCGCGGCGCCGACGCCGGGCAGCGCGGTGACGGGCCGCCCGGCGAGGAACTCCGCGATGCCGCGGGGGTCGTCGGGCACCGCGCACGTCACGCCGGGCCGGGCGTCGCGCAGCGCCATGCGGGCCAGCATCGGGCCGGGTCCGGCGCCGGTCAGGCAGTCGACGCCGTGCAGGGCGAGGGAGCGGACGCGGATCACCGACGCCAGGGCGACCGCGTCGCGCCCGAAGTACCGTTCGGCGCCGCGCAGATCGGCCAGCGCCCCGTCGGGCGGGAGGGCCTCGACCACGGGCGTGAACTCCTCCAGCAGCGCGAGCAGCGCCGGAAGGGCCGCCGCCGCGTCCCGCGCCGGCAGCCGGAAGCGTACGCAGAGGACGGTCATCCCGCGCTCCCCGGGCTCCGGTGCCACAACTTCCTTCCCGCCGCGGGTCCCTCGCCCGCGGGGCGCAGATCGGCCCAGGGGTGCATCTCGTACCCCGTGGACATCCGGATCCTCCGGTCCTCCATCGGGTCGCGGGCCGCGGAGCCGGCCGGGGCCGGCGGCCCGTCCGGACCGGCGAGCCGCCCGCGCGCGCCACCGTCGCCGTCCGCGCCGTCGCCTCCGGCGGGCGGGTTTCCGGCCGGAGCGGCCAGGCGGGCCGCGACCCCCTCCAGCCCCTCCTCCCGGCGCACCTCCAGCAGTTCGGCGAGGTTCCAGGCGGCGGAACCGACCACGCTGAAGCTGCGCGGGCCGCGGCGCTGCACCACACCGCGCACCAGCAGCAGCCAGGAGTGGAAGACGGTGTACGCGCAGGCCTCGTGCGAGTCGTCGAAGAAGGCGAGGTCGACCAGGCCCGTGCCGTCGTCCAGCGTGGAGAAGACGACCCGTTTGCCGGACCGGACCGGCGGGGTCTGGGTGGCCGCCTTGGCGCCCGCGACCAGCACGGTCTCGCCGTGCCGGGCCGTGCGCAGCCGTCGCGCCGACACCACGCCCAGCTCGTCGAGGAAGGCCCGGTGGTCGTCCATGAGGCTGTGCGAGGCGTCCATGGACAGCACGCCCAGCTCGGCGCTGAGCCGTTCCGCCGGGGTGAGGTCGGGCAGCCCGGCCGGGGCCGTGCGCCGCCCGCCCGACAGGGGGAGCTGGCCTCCTCCGCCGCCGCGCGCGCCCCGGTGCAGTTCGGTCAGGTGCAGTTGCAGGTCGCGCCGGTTGGCTCCGAAGGCGTCCAGCGCGCCGACCTGCGCGAGACGCCCGGCGAGGGGGCGGCTGGGCCGGGCCCGCTCCCAGAAGTCGAGCAGCGAGGCGTACGGCTGACCGTCGGCGATCCGCGCGGCCTCGGCCCCGCTGATGCCGTGCACGTCGGACAGCGCCAGCCGCAGTCCCCACCCGCCCCTTTCACCGGACACCAGTTCGATACGGTGGGTCACGCCCGACACGTTCACGTCCAGCGGCAGGATCGGCACCCCGCGCCGCCGCGCGTCGGCGAGCAGCAGCCGCTTGGGGTACATGCCGGGATCGTGGGTGAGCAGGCCCGCGTAGAAGGCCGCCGGGTGATGGGCCTTCAGCCAGGCCGACTGGTAGGTGGGCACGGCGAAGGCCACGGCGTGCGCCTTGCAGAAGCCGTACGACCCGAAGGCCTCGACGATCTCCCACGTACGCCGGATCGTCTCCGCGTCGTAGCCGCGCTCCTCGGCGCACCGCGCGAACCACACCCGGATGCGGGCCTGCGACTCCGGGTCGGACAGCCCGCGCCGCACCCGGTCGGCCTCGCCCGGCCCGCAGCCGGTCAGGATGTCGACGATCCGGATGATCTGCTCGTGGAAGACGACGACCCCGTACGTCTCCTTCAGCACGTCCTCCAGGTCCGGATGCGGGTAGCGCGCCGGCGCCCGCCCGTGCCGCGCCTCGATGAACGGCCGCACCATGTCGGCGGCGACCGGGCCGGGCCGGAACAGGGAGATGTCCACGACCAGGTCGTGGAAGGCGGCCGGCTGGAGCCGTCCCACCAGGTCCCGCTGGCCCGGCGACTCGATCTGGAAGCAGCCCAGCGTCTCGGCGGAGCGGATCAGCCGGTACGTGTCCGGGTCGTCCTCGGGCACCGCGTCCAGGTCGATCCGCTTCCCCGTGACCCGCTCGGCCTCGGCGACCGCGTGCGCCATCGCCGACTGCATCCGCACGCCCAGCACGTCCAGTTTGAGCAGCCCGAGGTCCTCGACGTCGTCCTTGTCGAACTGGGCCATGGGCAGGCCCTCGCCGCTGGTCGGCACGACCGGGGTCCGGGCGAGCAGGGAGGCGTCCGAGAGCAGCACCCCGCACGGGTGCATGGCGATGCCGCGCGGCAGGGCGTCGAGCGCCTCGACCAGCTCCCACAGCCTCCCGTACTTCTCCTTCTCCCCGGCGAGCCGCCGCAGCTCGGGCAGTTCCGCGAGGGCGGCGCGGGCGTCACGGGCGCGGATGTGCGGGAAGGACTTGGCGATGCGGTCGATGTCGGCCGGGTCCAGGGACAGGGCGGCGCCCACGTCCCGGACGGCGTGCCGCACCCGGTAGGTCTCGGGCATCGCGACCGTCGCGACCCGTTCGGCGCCGAACCGGCCGATGATCGCCCGGTAGACCTCCAGGCGGCGGGCGGACTCCACGTCGATGTCGATGTCGGGCAGCACCGGCCGCCGCGTGGACAGGAACCGCTCCATCAGCAGCCCGTGCTCGACGGGGTCGGCG
>DASTDN010000219.1:0-5883 GCA_035710365.1 Streptomyces sp.
GCAGCCGGGCCGCCGTGCGGGGCGCGGCGAGGCGCAGGCCGAGCAGGGTGAGGGCGGCCCCGTGAGCGGTGCCCGCCGGGAGCAGCAGCCAGGCCCAGCGGTCGCCCGCCGCGCTCACGTGCAGCCAGACGGCCGCCGCGATCACCGGCGCGCACAGCAGGGCCGCGGCGAGCATCCCGCCGAAGAGGGAGATCCAGGCGAGCCCTGCCTGCCCCGGCGCGACGTTCTTGTGGCCCTCCTGCGGAATGGAGTACGGGAACCGCGCGGACGCCCAGGCGCCGGTCGCGAGCATCGCGCCGAGCAGCGCGAAGGACAGCCCGAGCGCCTCGGGCAGCCGCGCCCAGTCGCCCAGCATCGCCGTCGTGAGGACGGTGACCACGGTGGCGTACGGCAGGGTGACCAGCAGCAGGGCCAGGGCTCGGGCGCGCAGCTCGACGTAGGCGTCGCGGGGCGAGGAGATGGTCAGGGCGACCATCCAGAACGCCGAGGTGTCCTGCCCGAACTGGTTGTACATCTGCAGGCCGAGCATCCCCGCCGCGAAGCACGCGAAGTACACCGAGCCGGTGCCCTGCCAGGCGTTGAACACGGGCACGATCACGCCGATGGCCAGCGACGTCACCCACGCCGCCTTCGTCTTCGGGTCCCGCCAGGCGTAGCGCAGGCTGCGCTCCACGACCGTGCCGGTGCGGCCGGGCGGCAGCAGGCGGGCGAGCCCGCCGGGGGCGCGTCCGCGTACGGCCGGGTCCGCCGCGGCGAGCGTGGAGCCGTCGGGCGCGGTCATCAGCCGGGTCAGATGCCGTGTCCACAGCGCGAGGAGTGCCACCAGCGCGAGGGCGCTCAGCGCGAGCTGGACGGCGGCGACGCCGTACGAGCCGTCACCGGCCGCGTGCACGGCGGCGACCGCCGAGGCGGGCGGCACCCACTGGAGCACGTCGGCCACCGGGTCGAGCGGGGCGAGCCCGGACGAACCGAGGCGCTGCGCCCCGAAGTTCACCAACTGCGCGCCGACCGCGACGACGAGGCCGCTGAGCACGGCGAGGTCGCGGCCCTTGCGGCTGGTCAGCAGGCGTACGTTGGCGGCGGCCACGGTCCGCGCGAGCGCCACGCACACCAGCAGCGCGAGGACGACGGCGGCCCCGCCGACGGCGAAGGCGGCCGCGCCGTGCGCGACCGCGACGACGGCACCGGTCAGCAGGCACAGCGTGAACAGCGGCCCGATGCCGATCAGCGACGCGGCCAGCAGTGCCCGGACCAGCGGCCGGGGCCGCAGCGGCAGCATCACCAGCCGGGTCGGGTCGAGGGTCTCGTCGCCGCTCGGGAAGAACAGCGGCATCACCGCCCAGCCCAGCCCCAGCACGGCCGCCGCGAGCACCGCCGGCGACTCCGCGTGCGCGTGTCCGCGCAGCAGGACCAGCCCGGCCGTCTGGAGCGCGGCGAACAGCAGGGCGACCACGGCGGACGCGACGTAGGCGGCGCGCCGGCCGCCGGACCGGCGCAGTCCGTTGCGCAGCAGCGACAGCTTCAGGCGGGCGACGGTGGCGGTGACGCCGCTCATCGGGACCCGCCGCCCAGCCAGTCCAGGTCGGACCCGGTGTCCCGGCCGCGCGCGCCGACGAGTTCGAGGAAGGCGTGCTGCAGGGAGGGCGCCTCGCCGCGGACCTCGGCGAGCGGACCGTGGGCGCGGATCCGGCCGGACACCAGGACGGCGACCCAGTCGCACAGCGACTCCACGAGTTCCATCACGTGGGAGGAGAAGACGACGGTGGCGCCGGAGGCGGTGTAGCGCTCCAGGACCCCGCGGATGGTCTGCGCCGACACCGGGTCGACGCCCTCGAACGGTTCGTCCAGGAACAGCACTTCGGGGTTGTGCAGCAGGGCGGCGGCCAGCCCGATCTTCTTGCGCATGCCGGTCGAGTAGTCGACGACGAGCTTGTGCTGGGCGCCCGCGAGGTCGAGCACGTCGAGGAGCTGCGTGGCACGCCTGTCGACCTCGGCACCCGGCAGCCCGCGCAACCGGCCGGTGTACGCGAGCAGTTCCCGTCCGGACAGCCGCTCGAACAGCCGCAGCCCTTCCGGCAGGACACCGATCCGGGCCTTCACCCCGACGGGGTCGCGCCACACGTCGTGCCCGACGACCTCGACGACTCCCTCGTCGGGGCGGAGCAGCCCGGTCACCATGGACAGGGTGGTGGTCTTCCCGGCGCCGTTCGGGCCGACGAGACCGATGAACCGGCCCGCGGGCAGCTCCAGATCGATTCCGGCCACGGCCATGTGCTGCCCGAAGCGCTTCCACAGCCCACGCACCCGCACGGCCGGCGTGCCCGTCACAGTCCCCTCGGTCATACGAGAACCCTACGGCGCGGCCGTGCGCCGGGCGGGAGCGAGGGTGCCGGGCGGGGACGAGGTGCCGGGCGGGGAGGCCGGGCGGGACGAGGGTGCCGGGCGGGGTGCGTCAGCCCGGCACCCGGGTCACCGCTCCCGCCCGCACGCGTAGGCGAGCGGCGAGATCAGTTCCTCCGCGTCGGGCAGCCAGCGGTTGGCGTGCGTGGGACGGCAGGCCCACTGCACGGCGCCGCGCGACCCGAAGCGGGTGGGCGGCGCCGCGACGTACCCGCCCTCGCCGAGCGTCACGAGGTCCAGGGACGACGGGACCCAGCCCAGCTTGCGCACCAGATCCGGCACCTTGGTCGCCGCGCCGGGCAGGACGAAGAACTCCATCCGGCGGTTCGGCGTCAGCGTCACCGGGCCGAGCGTCAGATCCATCCGCTCCATCCGCGCCAGCGCCAGGAACCCGGCCGTCTCCGGCACGGAGATCGCGTCGAACGACCGCCCCGTCGGCAGCAGGACCGACGCCGTCGGCCACTTCTGCCACATGCGCCGCGCGGCGGTCGCGCTGCCCGTCGCCTCCGACTGCCAGCCCTTGCGCGCCGGGTGGGCGCCGGGCGCGGCGCACGCGGCGTCGCCGCACGAGCAGCGGTGCACTCCGTCGGCGGCTTCCAGCCAGGTGCCGGGGAACACGTCCCAGTGACGTTCCTCGGCATAGCGCACGGCGGTATCCAGCAGGGACTCCCCGCGCTGGGGCGGGGTCTGCCCGGCGGTCCGCCCGGCGGTCTGAACGGCATCGGTGTCCGGGATCGTTTCTGTCACGTTCCACTCAACTCCCGCATCCATCAGGGGTTACGGCCGTTTCGCGCGCGGGTCGCGCGCGGGGCAGCAGCATCGATTCGGCACCCGGGGCGCACGGGTGCACGGCCGGGGGCGCGCGAGAGGAACCGGAGCGGGGCGGGGTAGCCCGTGGGGGGACGGAACACCCGGAACCGAAACGATGCCCCCATCCGGCAAATCCTCGTAAGCCTCGCATTTTCGCCAACGGGCGGGGCATGGATATCCCCGGCCGGATCTTTTCGCCGGGACGTGACGCGATGTGAGGGGGTCCGGCCGAGGGAAAGAAGACACGTCAACTCGGAGCGGGCACAGGCACCGCAGCCTCAGGGGGTACGCATGGCCGCAAGGCCTCTCGTCGCGCGGCAGCCGAACGAACGGCTGCAGGCGCTCGTCCAGGAAGCGGGATGCTCGAACGCCGGGCTCGCCCGCCGGGTCAACATGTGCGGCGCCGAACACGGCCTCGACCTGCGCTACGACAAGACGTCCGTGGCGCGCTGGCTGCGCGGCCAGCAACCGCGGGGCCGGGCGCCGGCCGTCATCGCGGAGGCCATCGGACGCAAACTCGGCCGCACGGTCACGATCGACGAGATCGGCATGGCCAACGGCAAGAACCTCGCCTCGGGCGTCGGCCTCCAGTTCTCCCCGACCGTCCTCGGCGCCGTCGAGCAGGTCTGCGAGCTGTGGCGCAGCGACGTGGGCCGCAGGGACTTCCTGTCCGGCTCGCACCCCGCCGCGTCCGCGCTCGTCGAGCCCAGCAGGGACTGGCTGATCACCGCGCCCGACGGCCAGGTGGCGCGGTCGGCCGGGCCGCGCGTCGGCCAGTCCGACGTGGCGGCCGTGCGCGCGACGACCGAGGCGCTCGTGGGCCTCGACCACCAGTACGGCAGCGGGCACGTGCGCCCGGTCCTCGTGCACTACCTCAACAGCGTGGTCTCCGGGCTGCTGGCGGGCTCGTACCGCGAGGCCGTGGGGCGGGACCTGTTCGGGGCGGTGGCGCGACTGACCGAACTCGCCGGGTACATGGCCGTCGACACCGGTCAGCCGGGCCTGGCCCAGCGGTACTACATCCAGGCGCTGCGCCTCGCGCAGGCCGCCGGGGACCGCGGGTACGGCGGCTACGTGCTCGCCGCCTCGATGAGCCACCTGGCGGCGCAGCTCGGGAACCCGCGCGAGATCGCCCAGTTGGCGCGCGCCGCGCAGGAGGGCGCGCGCGGGCGGGTGACGCCGCGGGCGGAGGCGATGTTCCACGCGGCGGAGGCCCGCGGGCACGCCCTGCTGGGCGACGCGCGGGCCGCGCACGGCTCGGCCGGCCGCGCGCTGAGCGCCCTGGAGGCGGCCGACCCGGCGGCCGGGGACGACCCGGAGTGGATCGCCCACTTCGACGCGGCCTACCTCGCCGACGAGTTGGCGCACTGCCACCGCGACCTGGGACAGGCCGAGGCGGCGGCGCGGTGCGCGGGGGACGCCCTGGCCGGGCATCCCGAACGGCGCGTCCGCAGGCGGGCCATCGGCTACGCCCTGCTGGCCACCGCGCAGGTGCAGCAACGTGACGTCGAGCAGGCCTGCGCGACCGGGCTGCGCGCGGTCCGGCTGCTGGACACGGTGCGCTCCCAGCGGGGCGGCGAGTACCTGGAGGACTTCCGGCAGCGGCTGGAGCCGTTCCGGGAGGAACCGGTGGTCAAGGAGTTCGGGGCGCGGCTGGCACTGCAGCCCGCGGCGTGAACGGCCGGGCACCGCCGGGCCGGAGGTGAGGCGAACGCCACACCGGCGCGGGAAGGGGGCGCAACCAGCGCCGCGGGCCCCGGGTTTGCCGCAGCGCGCGCAGGGCGGAAGATCGCGCCCCGTGCTGCGTGGCAACGGGCTCGGGGGACCCGGTAGCGTGAACCGACGATACCGAAGGTCCCCCAATCGTAGGAGTCCCGGTGACGCAGAGTGGACAGGGCGAGGAGCCCTCGGCGCGCCCCGCGCGCGAAGGCATCGTGCTGCCCTCCGACGGCGGCGAACCGCTGCTGCCGGGTATGCCGGGCATGTCCGGTGTCGCCCGGCCCGCGCCCGCCCCGCCGCCCACCACCACTCCGGCCGGCGGACAGTCCTGGGGCACCCCGTGGGGCCCAGAGCAGCAGCACACCCCGCCCGCGGCGCCGGGCTGGACGCCGCCGCCCGCCCAGCCCTGGGGCGCACCCGAGGGCGGGCAGCAGCAGCCCCCCGCCTGGGGCGCGTCCGGCCAGGACGCCGGGGCGCTGCCGCCGCAGGCCGCCCCGGACGCCTACGGCACCGCTCCGCAGACGCAGGCGCCGTACGGCCAGGGCGGGGCACCGCTGCCGCCCGCGCAGCACTCCGGTCCGGGACACGCCCTGCCGCCCGCGGGCCCCGGCGGCCCCGCCGGTGACGGCGGCGCGTACGGCCACCAGGGCGCCGGGCCCCTGCCGCCCGCCGGTCCGTCCGCCGCCCTGCCCGCCGAAGGCGGACCCGGTGCCGGTGGGTACGGGCAGCACGGCGGGGCCGGTGCGCCGCTGCCGCCCGCCGGGCACACCGACCAGGCGACGCACTACCTGCCGCCGGTCGCCGCGCATCCCGCGCCCGCCGCGGACGAGGGCGCGACGCAGTACATACCCCCGGTGGGACCCGGCGCCCTGCCGCCCGAGATGCCCGCCGGGATGCCGGCGGGCGGGCGCCCCGAGTCGCCGTCCGAGGCCACCCAGTTCCTCGGCCGCACCC
>DASTDN010000220.1:0-12822 GCA_035710365.1 Streptomyces sp.
CGAGAGCCAGCGCCGTGAGACAGCACCACCGGACGGTGGCCACGAGGCACTGCCACACCCACAGTCCGACCACGGGTTCCCGCTCGGGCCAGACGGCCCGGGTCAGTAAGCGCGGTACGGGCACGGCGGCGGTCAGGGCGACGACGCTCAGCAGGAGCAGGCAGACGGTCATGCCACGGGCTCCGGTTCCTGGTCGGAAGAAGTGCGGCTCGGGCGGACGGTTCGAGGCGGGGCGGCGGGGTGGCGGGGCGGAGGAGGGGTGGGAGGGAGGGGAGGGGGAGGGCCCCCGCACAACGCTTCCCGTACTTCCGCCGCACCCCTCACACCTCGTACGCCCCTGGCACCCCGTACGTACCGTCCGACGCCAGTATGACGGCGTCGGGCGGTGGGAGGCAGGTATGGGGAGGCAGGTATGGGGGCGCCCCGAAGAGGGAGGGCGCCCCCGGAACGTTCACTGCGGCTCGGTGGTTCCCGTGCCCGGGCCGGTTCAGCGGCCGGTGACGCGGCCGGTGACCTCGCCCAGCCCGACCCGGCTGCCGTCCGGTCCCGGCGCCCAGGCGGTCATGGTCACGACGTCGCCGTCCTCCAGGAACGTGCGTGCGCCGTCGGGGAGTTCCAGCGCGTCGCGCCCGTTCCAGGTCAGCTCCAGCAGGGAGCCCCGCTGGCCGGGCTCGGAGCCGCTGACGGTGCCGGAGCCGTACAGGTCGCCGGTGCGCAGGGAGGCGCCGTTGACGGTCATGTGGGCCAGTTGCTGCGCGGCCGTCCAGTACATGGTGGAGAACGGCGGCTCGGAGACGGTGTGACCGTTGATCGCGACGGTCATGCGCAGGTCGTAGCCGCCGGGTTCGTCGCCGGAGTCGTCGAGGTACGGCAGCAGGTCGTGGGTGCGGGGCGGGGGTGCGACGCGGGCCGCGTCCAGGGCGTCCAGCGGGGTGATCCACGCGGAGACGGAGGTGGCGAAGGACTTGCCGAGGAAGGGGCCGAGAGGGACGTACTCCCAGGCCTGGAGGTCGCGGGCGGACCAGTCGTTCAGCAGGCACAGGCCGAAGACGTGCTCGCGGAAGTCGCCGAGGGCGACCGGCCGGCCCAGGCCGGTGGGGACGCCGACGACGAAGCCGACCTCCGCCTCGATGTCCAGCCGTACGGACGGGCCGAAGACCGGCGCGGGGTCGCTGGGCGCCTTGCGCTGTCCCGAGGGCCGTACGACGTCCGTGCCCGACACGACGACCGTGCCGGAGCGGCCGTGGTAACCGATGGGCAGGTGCTTCCAGTTGGGGGTGAGGGAGTCCTCGGCGTCGGGGCGGAAGATGCGGCCGACGTTGCGGGCGTGGTTCTCGGAGGCGTAGAAGTCGACGTAGTCCGCGACCTCGAAGGGCAGGTGCAGGGTCACCTCGGACAGCGGGTGGAACAGCGGTTCCAGGGTGTCGCGGTGGGAGGGGACCGTCACCCACGCCGTCACCGCGCGCCGCACGTCCGACCACGCGGTGCGGCCGGCGGCCATCAGCGGGTTGAGGGTCGGCTGCGCGAGCAGGGAGGCGTACGGCGAACCGAGCGCCCGCGCCGCCGCGCCCACGTCGAGGACGTGGTCACCGAGCCGCACGCCCACGGTCCGCTCACCGGCACCAATACCGGCAGCCGGGCCGGTTCCGGACCCGGTTCCGGACCCGGTGTCGGGGCCCGAACCCGTCCCGGAGCCGGAGCCGGCGCCCCGGGTGGTGCCGCGGAGCGAGAAGACGCCGTACGGAAGATTGTGCGGGCCGAAGGGGTCGCCCTCGGGGACATCGAACGGGGCCATGGGGTGCTGCCTCGCTTTCGTGTGCGCCAGGTGCCCCACGTGTCGTGGGACCGGGCCACACGTTACGGCCGGTGTGTGTCTTCCGGGCACGGACCCCGGCCCCGGCGGGGCGTCGCGCCGGAGGCCCCACGGGCACGACGGGGCGGACGAGGGCGATCCCGGGGTGGGGGGGAAGGGAAGGGCGGCCCCGGGCCCGGCCCCCTCCGCGGACGAGGCGGGTCCCGGGGGTGCGCGGGGGCGATTCCCGGGTGGACGGGAAGGGATCACCGGGTCCGTATTCTCAGGTCATGCCCGCATCCCTCGCGTACTCGCTCATCGCCACGGACCTGGACGGAACGCTGCTGCGAGGTGACGACACGGTCTCCGACCGGTCCCGCGCCGCGCTCGCGCGGGCGGTGGGTGCCGGCGCCCGGCACCTCGTCGTGACCGGACGCCCGGCACCCCGGGCGCGGCCGCTGCTCACCGAACTCGGCGGCACGGGGCTCGCGGTGTGCGGGCAGGGGGCGCAACTGTACGACGCCGCGGCCGACCGGCTGCTCTGGTCGGTCATCCTGGACCGGGAGCTGGCCCGGACGGCGCTCGGCAAGGTCGAGGCCGAGGTGGGCCAGGTGTTCGCGGCCGTCGACCAGGACGGTGTGGACGGCCTGACGCTGATCGAGCCCGGCTATCTGATGCCGCATCCGACGCTGCCCGCGGTACGGGTCGAGCGGCGCGCCGACCTGTGGCGCGAGCCGATCAGCAAGGTGCTGCTGCGTCACCCCCGCCTGACGGACGACGAGTTGGCGGCGACGGCGCGCGAGGTGACCGGCTCGCTGGTGACGGTGACGATGTCGGGGCCGGGCACGGTGGAGCTCCAGCCGCGCGGCGTCACCAAGGCGACCGGTCTCGCGCTGGCCGCCGAGCACCTGGGGCTGGGCCCGGACGGGACGATCGCCTTCGGGGACATGCCCAACGACATCCCGATGCTGGAGTGGGTCGCGCACGGCGTGGCCATGGCCGACGCGCATCCCGCGCTGAAGGCGGTCGCGGACGAGGTCACGCTGTCGAACGAGGACGACGGGGTGGCCGTCGTCCTCGAACGGCTCTTCCCCGCGGCCGCGGCGGCATCGAAGCGACGCCCGGCCCCCAGCCCCGCCCCGGCCCCCGCCCCGACTGTCCCGATCCAGGCCCCGGCTACCGTCACGAGCCCGACTCCAGGCCCCTGACCCCTCGTCACCGTCGCGTCCCCCTGCGGGCGGCACCGCGCTTCGGCTGCCGCCCGGCAGGGGGACGTCCAGTACGACGCCTGGTCCGGTCGGTACGGTCAGTACGCCCCGAAGACGTTGTCGATCGAGCCGTACCGCTCGGCCGCGTAGTTGCAGGCGGCGGTGATGTTCGCGACGGGGTCGTACGGGTCCGTGGACGTGCCCGGCACGTGGTACGCCTGGAAGGTCGGGTCGATGACCTGGAGCAGGCCCTTGGAGGGCGTGCCGGCGGAGGCGTTGGAGTCCCAGTCGTTGATGGCGGTGGGGTTGCCGGAGGACTCGCGCATGATGTTGCGGTGGATGCCGTCGTAGGAGCCGGGGATGCCGTGCTCGGCCATGACGGCGAGCGACTCGCGGATCCAGCCGTCGAGGTTGTTCGGGTACGCCGTCGCGGCGGGAGCGGCGGGAGCGGCGGGAGCGGCCGGAGTCGCGGCGGACGCGGCGGTCGCACCGAAGACCGGGAAGGCGAGCACGGCCGCCCCCGCCCCGGCGACGGCGAGCTTGCGGGCGAGGCCGTGGTTCGAGGTACGGCGGCCCCCACCGGACCGGTCGAGCGGACCGGACGCGCCGGAGGCGGCACCGGACAGGCCGGACTCGTCGATCACGCGGGACGTGGCGAATATCCCGGACTTGCCGAATGCGGGCATGGCGAATTCCTCTCCTGCGCCTGCGAGGTGAGCTGTCGGGTTCGGGCGGGAGGTGCCCGGCCGGGCCCTGACGGGCGCGGCTTCACCCCGAGCCGTTCCGGTCCGCTGACCGGCACGGCGGCTTGCCTGGGTCCCCCGCTCCTGCCGTGCGAGTGGGTTCGTCGTCGGTGGTGCGGGCGGTGGCAGGATTCGGCGTCCGCCCGACTGGCCGGGAACGTATGCGAGGGAACTTGTCGCGAACAAGTGGCGGGATCACGGAACGCCCCGTTTGACCTTGGTGTGGCCTGTATGGGGTGCTTGATCCTTCGTGGCCGCGGCGGTTCAACTCGCCTGCGCGGAGCGGGAAGACGGGTCCGGGGGAGTGGACCGCCCGGACCGGGAAAGGCGTGACTCAACTCACGGGCGGCCGTGGGCAGTCGTGGACACCGCGCCCGCAAGGCATTTGACGCCAAGGTGAATCAGTGCGGCAAGCATGGCAAATGGGACATAGGTTCAGATGTCCGGGCGTTCGGGTGTCGGGAGCGGGGGCGGTGTGAGGGGTGGGAGGTCATGGCGGTCGAGCGGTCGGCGTGGAGGGTGTCGGCTCACATGTCCTGTTGTGTATGTCTATGCGTGCATCCCGGTGATACGAGATGGCCGGTCACGGTTTTTCCCGTTTCCCCTCAGGTCTTATATGTCGGCCATGTCGCCCCCGGTCGGATGATCGAAAATATGCGGGCGGCGGTCCGGCGGCCGGTGGTCCCGACGGGTGGGCGCTGGCGGTGATCGAAACGTGACCGGATACGCTGACTTGAGTGGTGGCAGCGACCTATCGACAAACAGGTAACCGTCAGTAGGCACCAGCAGACAGGAGACCTTCGTGACCGTCGTCGGGCCGTTCGGGCTGAGCGTGCGGGACCAGGCTCTGGAATCCGATGTCCAGGCCGGTTTGACGGCTGTCGAAGAAGGGTTGCTCGAGGCAACCAAGAGTGAGGTGCCGTTCATCACCGAGGCCGCGCAGCACCTGGTGCGCGCGGGCGGCAAGCGCTTCCGTCCCCTGCTCGTGATGCTGTCGTCCCAGTTCGGCGACCCGTACGCGCCCGGCATCGTGCCGTCGGCCGTCGTCGTCGAGCTGACCCACCTCGCCACGCTGTACCACGACGACGTGATGGACGAGGCCGAGGTGCGGCGCGGCGTGTCCAGCGCGAACAACCGCTGGGGCAACTCCGTGGCCGTCCTGACCGGCGACTTCCTGTTCGCCCGTGCCTCCCAGATCCTCGCGGACCTCGGCCCCGAGGCGGTGCGGGTGCAGGCCCTTGCCTTCGAGCGGCTGGTCACCGGCCAGATCCTGGAGACCGCGGGCCCGCAGGACGGCCGTGACCCGGTCGAGCACTACTTGGACGTACTCAGCGGCAAGACGGGCTCGCTGGTGGCGGTGTCCTGCCGGTTCGGCGCGATGATGTCGGGCGCCGACGAGCGGATCGTGGACGTCCTCACGCAGTACGGCGAGCGGCTCGGCGTCGCCTTCCAGCTCGCGGACGACGTCCTGGACATCGCGTCCGAGTCCGCCGACTCCGGCAAGACCCCCGGCACCGACCTCAGGGAGGGCATCGCCACGCTGCCGGTGCTGCGGCTGCGGGAGCGGGCGGAGCGGCTCGGCCTCGCCGAGGACGTCGCGCTGTGCGAGCTGCTGGACTCCGACCTCAGCGACGACACCCGCCACCAGCATGCCCTGCGTGCCCTGCGGGTGCACCCGGCGCTGGAGCAGGCCCGGCGGGACACCGTCCGGTACGCGGAGGAGGCGCGGGCCGCGCTGACCCCGCTGCGGGACTGCGACGCGAAAGTGGCGCTGACGCAACTGTGCGACGCGGTGGTGCACCGGGCGGGCTGACCGGCCCGCCGGCCCGGCGCCCTCCCCTCCGCCCCCTGCCGCTCCCGCTTCCCTCTTCCCCTCCGCGTGCCTGCCCCCTCACTCCTTTGCCGCGCAGGCTCCTCACTCGGGTGCACCCTGCGCGGGTGACCCTCACCCCTTGCCCCTACTGGTTCGGGTGAGCCGCACGCCCTTCGTGTCATACCCGAGGTGGACGCGGGCTGGGCCCCCGGGCTGACGCCACTGCGCGGCGGATTTGGTGAGATGGATGCAAGGGACAACACGACGACTCACCGATCCGGGTGAGACCGGCGGCTCGTGGTGGACCGGCGCGGGGACACGATCGCGCGGACACGAGAGGGACGGCCGCCGCCGACGACGGAGGTAAGGCACACATGGCACCGTACGCATCCGACGACACCACGGCCGCGGGGGAGAGCGACGACGACCTGCGCGCCCGCCGCAAGGCCACGCGGTACGTCGTCCCGGTGGCGGTGATCGGGGTGGCCGCCGCGACCATCGGGCTCGTGCCCGCGCTCGCCGACTCCGGCGACCCCGACCTTCCGGAGATCACCGCCCAGCAGCTCGTCGAGAAGATCGCGAAGTCGGACGTGCAGCAGCTCTCCGGCACCGTGAAGATCAGCACCGACCTGGGCCTGCCCGACCTCGGCGGGCTGGAGGACGGCCTGCTGTCCGGCGCGGCCCGCAAGGGCGGTGAGGGAGGCTCGTCCGCCGACCCGACCGCGCGGCTCACCGAACTGGCGAACGGCACGCACACGCTGCGCGTCGCCGTCGACGGCCCCGACCGCCAGAAGGTGTCCCTCCTGGAGGACGCCGCCGAGTACAGCGTCATCCACGACGGCAAGGACGTCTGGGCCCACGACGGCGCCTCCGGCGAGGTGTTCCACGGCACCGCCGAGGACTCCGGCACCGCCCGCGACAACGCCCGCCGTGAGCGGAAGGACGAGTTCCCCGCCACGCCGAAGGAGTTCGCCGAGGAGATCCTCAAGGCCGCCGACGAGACCACGTCGGTGACCGTCGACGGCACCGCCCAGGTCGCCGGCCGGGACGCGTACAAGCTGGTGGTCGAGCCGAAGCAGTCCGGTTCCACGGTCGGCGCCGCCAGCATCGCGGTCGACGCGAAGACCGGCATGCCGCTGAAGTTCACGCTCACCCCGGCCTCCGGCGGCGCGGCCGTCGTGGACGTGGGCTTCACCAAGGTCGACTTCTCCCGGCCCGCCGCCTCCACCTTCGACTTCACCCCGCCCAAGGGCGCCAAGGTCACCGAGGGCGACGACATGGCCGCCGGGCACGCGCCCGGGGCGCACCGCACGCCGGGCGAGAAGTCCGGCAAGCACCACGAGCCGGAGGTCATCGGCGAGGGCTGGAACTCCGTCTTCGTCCTCGACACCGGGACCAAGGGCGGGCTGCCCACCGGTTCCAAGGCCGGAGGCGCGGGCGCGGCGGGCGCGTTCGGCGGCTTCCTGGACTCGCTCGGCGACAAGGCGAACGGCGCGTTCGGCTCGGGCACGGTCTTCACGACCCGCCTCGTCAACGCCCTGGTCACCGACGACGGCAAGGTCTACGTCGGCGCCGTCACCAAGAACACCCTCGTGAAGGCGGCGAACGCGGACCAGTAGGCCCACGCCGCCGCGGCGGCACCCACCCGTCAGCAGGACCCGCTCCACCGGGGCGGCGGTCAGGACCCGACCGCCGCCCCGACGCCGTGGAACCGGTGGAACCGGTGAGCGGCAGGAGCGGCTACCCGGTGGAACCGGTGGTGCGGCAGGAGCGGCCAGGTCAGCCGGACACCGACCGCTGCACCCATGACCTGGTCAGCGGCGTGCGGCGCGGGTCAGCCGGGCCAGGGCCTCCGCCCCGCGCGGCCGGTCGCCGCCGAGGTCGCCCAGGCGCCAGGCCGGGACCCACGGGACGTGGTAGACGTCGATGACGGACTCGACCGCCCGGACGCGCCGGGACAGCGGGCGCGGCAACCGCCCCGGCGCGTCCGCGACCAGCACCACGGCGTCCAGATCGAGCCCGGCGGGCGTCTCCCCGCGCCGGAACGCCTCCATCGCCCGTATGACGGAGTCCAGCCCCGAGGCGTGGGTGCGGGCGACGAGCAGGACGGAGGGCGGGTCGCCGGGGCCGGGCCAGGCGTGGCCGCAGTCGCGTCCGCCGTACACCGCCGCGAGCGTCGTCGTACCGGCGCCGCCGTGCGTCGCCACCCAGGAGAAGCGCCGCGCCGTGGCGGACGCGCGGACCTCGGCCGGCGGTACCGGCTCGGGCACGCCCACCGGGCCGCGGACCCAGCTCTCCGGCCCCGGCCGCCCGCCCGTGCCTGTTTCCGTGCCGCTCTCCATGCCGCTCTTCTCCCTCGCCGTACGCGTTTCATGCCACGGTCCCCGGCCCGCGCCCGCCCCTGCCTGTCCCCGCCCCGGCCCTCGCTCCTCCCGCCCCGGAGCTGCGCCTCTTCCTGCCTCTCGCCCGGAACCCTGCCACGTCTGTCCGGCGGCGCGTCCGGTGCGGCCGGCGATGCCCGGCGCGGGCCGACACGGGTCGGCGGTGCCCGGCGTGTCGTGGCATGTCGCACCGTGGCTTGGGACGAGCCTGTGACACCTCGGTGACGTGAGAAGCGCGCCTGGGCGGAGACACTCGGGGACAGGTGTACGTACGACCGGCGACTCCCCGGCGCACCAGAATGAGGGGACGATGTCTCGACTCAGCCGTGAGAAGAAGCGGGACCAGGACCAGGACGCGGGCTCCGCGGCTCCCCGGGCCCCGATCGACGTACACGTACCGGCCGCGTCGGGGGCGCCGGGCGGGGACCGGGTGGGAGGCGGCGGAGAGGCCGCGTCGGTGGGCGGCGTGCCGCTGGTCCCGGCCGAGGGCGAGGACGTCCAGCGGGCCGTCCTGAACCGCCTGCACCGCATCGCCCTGGCCGTCGGCCACCCGGTCCTCGCCACGATCCACGACCGGCGGATGGGGTACGTGATCCCGCTGCGGATGGACCTGGACGGTTCGAGTCATCTGACCGGGGAGCCGGTCCCGGCACAGCCGGGCGGGACGCCCGCTCCGCCCGCATCACCCGCGCCGCTCACACCACCTGCCCCGCCCGGGCCGCCCGCCCCGCCGGTGGCCGGGGACCGTGAGACGCGCGTGCTGCGGCAGGTCGGGGCGCCCGGCAGGGAGCCGGTGAGGGAGTCGGCGCCGACGCTCCCGATGCGGCCGGTGCCGGACCCGGCATCGCCCCCGTCCCCGCGCCCGCTCCCGGTGTCGACCCTCTCCCCCTCCCCGCCGCCGTCCGAGCCGCACCGGGAATCCGCCCCCACCTTCCGTCTGCGGCCGGTGCCGCGGTGGGCCGCCGGTCGGCAGGAGGACGAGCGCGGGCGGGCCGGCGCGGTCCGGCAGGAGGACGCCGGGGGCGGTACGCCCTCCGGTGCGGTCGCCGCCCCGGAGGGCGCCTTCGGCCCGCCGCCCCGGATGGCCCCCGCGCCCGACCCGACGAGGCGCCCGGACCCCACCCGTGCGCCCGAACACGCCCACGCGGGGGAGACGCCCGGGCCCCGGCCCGCCCTCGGGCACGACCCCACCCCCGACCTGGTGCTGGCGGCCCGGCTCGACCCCGACCCCGCGCCCACCCCGCCCCGGGGTTTCGACGCCGTGGCCGAGGCGGTGCTCGGGGACGAGCCGATCACCGCCCCCGGGGACACGACGGCGCCCGCGCTGCTCGCCGAGCCGATGGGCCGGATCAACGACGCCGTACGGGACGGCCGTACGGAGGAGGCGGCGCGGCTGGCCGCGGAGACGGTCGCCGGGGCGTCGGCCACGCTGGGGGCGGAACACCCCGAGGTGCTGCGGCTCCAGGAACTCTCGGCGTACATCGCGTACTTGGCCGGAGAGCCGTACCAGGCCCTGCGGCTCTCCCTCGACCTGGCCGGCGTCCATCGCCGCAGGGGCGACGCGGAGGCCGCCTACGGCAACGTCCAGAGCGCGGCGACCGCGTGGCGTGCGGTACGGGACCCGGCGCGGGGCCTGGAGCTGGGCCGGGAGCTGATCGGCCTGTGGACCGCTCTCGCGGCGGAGGGCGGCCCGGCGGCCGGGGAACTCGAACAACTGGAGTCCGTCCGCTCCCGCATGAACCGCCTGACGCAACGGGCGCAACGAGCCGAGCAGTCGGAACAGCCCGAGCAGCCCGAACAGTCCGAGCAGCCCGAACAGTCCGAGCAGTCGGAACAGCCGGAACAGCCGGAACAGCCGGAGCGAGCGGAATAGACGGGCCGAGCCGGACAGGCGGAACGGACGGACGGGGCGGCACGGGCGGAACGGGCGGTACGGGCCGAGCGGGATCGGCCCCGGGCCCCGGCGGGGGAGCCGTGACCTGGGCCGGGAGGTCCGGCCCGGGGAGCCCGGTGCGCGGCGCGGCCGGACGACCTGTCATCCTGTGCGCCCTGACTGACCATCAACCCGGGAGAACAACCACCCATGCGCTCCAGACTCCTCACCGCCACGGCCCTGGCCACCGCACTCGCCGCCGCCGGTGTGCTCGTGACCGCGCAGGGCGCCGTCGCGACGACGCAGTCAAGCTGCGACTACAAGGTCGTGTGGCCCACGGCGGGCGTGTACGAGAGCCCGCGCCCGGACAGCACCATCGTGAAGATCAAGCAGGCCGGTGACATCGTCGGCGCGCCCGGCCCGGGCTGCGAGTACGCCTCGTGGGTCGACGCCACGCACAACATCACGTACGCGCGTGTCAACACCGCCGCGGCGTCCGACGGCGTGGGCTGGATGCGCTACGACGCGCTCGTCCGCGTCTGACGGGCGGACAGCGGACGAGCGGGCGGCCCGCCGCGCCTGACGGACGGACAGGGGGCGGGCGGGCGGCCCGCCGTGGCTGACGGCGAACGACCGCTGCCGCCGCCGGACGATCCGGCGGCGGCAGCGGCGTCCCGCCCTGTGGGGTGTGCTGTCTCAGGAGGACAGGGTCCACACGGCGTGGGCGAGGGCGTCACTGTTCCGGTCGAGGGCGGTGTCGCTGATGTTGGAGGTGGTGTCGCAGGAGGAGTGGTAGCAGCGGTCGAAGGCCACGCCCGCCGTGCCGCCCCACTTCTGTGCCTGCGTCGTCGTCTTCCTGGTGCTCGCACCCGTGAAGAGACCGCCCACCGGGATGCCCACGTTCTTGAAGGACGAGTGGTCCGAGCGGCCGTCGCCCTCGGTCTCGATCTCCGTGGGCACGCCGATGCCCGCGAAGTAGTTCTTGAAGGTCTGCTCGATGGTGGGGTCGTCGTCGTAGACGAAGTAGCCCGGGTTGGGCGAGGCGATCATGTCGAAGTTGAGATAACCCTTGATCGACTGGCGGCTCGCGAGGGAGAGGCTGTTGACGTAGTTGCGGGAGCCGACCATGCCCAGCTCCTCGGCGCCCCACCAGGCGAACCGCAGGTGCTTGGTGGGCCGGTACTGCGTCTGGGCCACCGTGAGCGCGGCTTCCAGGACGGCCGCGGAGCCGGAGCCGTTGTCGTTGATGCCGGGGCCCGACGTGACACTGTCGAGGTGCGCCCCGGCCATGATCACCTGGCTGGTGTCGCCGCCGGGCCAGTCGGCGACGAGGTTGTAGCCGGTCAGGCCGGAGGACGTGAACTGCTGGACGGTCGTGGTGAATCCGGCCGCGTCCAGTTTGGCCTTCATGTAGTCGAGGGACGCCTTGTAGCCGGGGCGGCCGTGCGCGCGGTTGCCGCCGTTGGCGCTGGCTATGGACTGCAACTGCGTCAGGTGCGCCTTGACGTTGGTGACGGATATGTCCGGCGCGGCGGCCACGCGGGGCGCGGACGCCGCCTGCGGGCCGGTGGCGGCACCGGCGACGGTCCCGCCGGCCAGCAGGGTGGTGGCCGCGACGACGGCTGCCGCCAGGGCTCGTCCGGAAACGGGGAGCTTCATGTGGGGGGCTCCGAATTCGTTGGGAATCCTGGGGGATTCCGAGTGAATAGGTGCCCTGGATGGTCGAGGTACGACTGTGTACACGTCAAGAGGCGGTATCCGGACAGGAGGTTCCGTCATCCGCATAACGGAGTCCCGCCGACGACCGGTGTCCGTCGGGGAAGGGCCGTCGGCCGCCGGTGCTCCTCCCCGGGGCTGAGCGGAGTCGGCGCCACCGTGTCCTGAGCGTCACAGGATGGTGCGCGAACGGCCCCCACCCGGTACGGGCGTGCGGAGGCGTCGCTTCCGTGAGGCACGATCACCGGGACATCACCACTCCCGGGGGGCCTCTCATGACACGCACCGCTCGTCCACGCCGTACCGCTGCCGCGCTCGCCGCCGCCTCGCTCGGCCTCCTGGCCCTGACCGCGTGCGACGGCGGCAGCGGGAAGGACAAGGCCGTCCCGGGCGCGTCCGCGAGCCCGTCCACGGTGGGCAAGGGCAAGGGTTCCGGGGCGCCGTCGACGGCAGGGCCGGGTGGCGGCGGAGCCGGTGAGGGTGCCTCGGCCTCCGGTGGCGGTGGTGGTGGCGGCACCAAGGCGCCGTCGGACGCCGGTGCCGGCGACGACCAGGACGGCGGCGTGGGCATGTGCGAGACGACCGACCTGACCTACACCGTCACGGTCGCGTCCAAGCCGGCCGGCCATGCCCTGCTGACCGCCGCCAACACCGGCGGCGACCCCTGCCTGCTGGCGGTGAACGACGTCGTGATCACGATCCCGGCCCTCGACGGCGCCGCCGGGCACCGGGGTCCCGACGGCGAGGACCGGATTCTGGAACCCGGCGAAAAGGCCTATGCCGGCATCCTGTTCGCGGCCGCCGACTCCGGGGGCGGCAAGAGCGCCGACAAGGCGGAGATCGCCCTCACGGCCTCCGAGAGCCCCACGACGGTGCCGATCGGCGGCGGCCCCGTCACGGTCGACGACCCCCAGGTCACGAGCTTCTTCGGCACGGCCGAGGACGCGCTCACGTACTGAGCGCTCCGCGCGGGCAGGGCGGCGGACGGTCGGCCGCGGCGGTTCGACCATCTTTACGGACATGGCGCTCCGGCCGGCCGATCGTCCGCGTCGTCAGGCCCGGGCAGCCCCTCGGCATGCAGGGCGGCCACCGTCTGCCACGCGTCAGCTTTCCGGGTCGGGGCCGACGTATGTCCCGCTCCCGAGCACCGTATGGACGAGTCCTTCCCGTCGCAGCGCCGCGACGGCCTTGGCGGCCGTCGCCTGGCTCACGCCGTACTCGGCGGCGATGGCGACGGTGCCTGTGAGCTGCTGCCCCGGCTCCCACTCCCCGGAGTCGAGCCGTGCGCGCAGCCGG
>DASTDN010000221.1:0-2976 GCA_035710365.1 Streptomyces sp.
CTCGTCCTCGTCGTACTGGTCCGCGTGCGGGCCCAGCAGTTCGTCCGCCAGGGTCGGCAGGTCGTCCAGCGGGGTTTCCTCGGCCCAGTCGGGGCGCTGACGGCGGCGGGGCGCCTCCTCGGCGTCCACCTGGGGCAGCTCCCGCGTACGGCCGTCGGTGCCGTCCGGGCGCGGGGAGCGGGGCTCGTCACGGAAGTAGCCCGGCGGCACCCGGTCCGCGGGGCCGTCCCCGCGCACCGGCGGCAGTACGGCCGTCTCGTCACCCGCGCCGCGGACCGGCGGCAGGACCGCCGTCTCCTCGGCGGCGCCCGGCTGCGACGGCTTCGGGAGCTCCGTGGTCACCTCGGACTCGGGGGACCTTCCCGCACCGCGGTGGTCACCGCGGTCGTTCCACCCGGTCTGCCCGGCCGGCCCGCTCCCGCGGTCGTGGCCGTCCCGCTCGTCTCGTCGGCCGTCGTGGCCGTCCCGCTCGTCGCGGACCGGGCGCAGGACCGTGGTCTCCTCGCCCGGCCGGACGACGGGCGTCGGCACGGTGACCGCGTCAGCCGGTGCCGCGGGCCGGGGGGTGTGCGCCGCCTCGGGCGCCGTCGGCTGCGGTCCCGCCGCGGCCGCGGCGGCGGCCTGCTCCGCCTGGCGGCGGGCCTCCTCGGCGCGCAGCAGGGCCTCCTCCGCCTTGCGCTGCTTCTCCAGGCGGACCGCCTCGGCCTCGGCGCGCAGCCGCGCCTCTTCCTCGGCCTGCTTGCGGCGCCGGTCCTCCTCGGCCCTGCGCCGGGCCTCCTCCTCGGCGCGCAGCTTCTCCTCGGCGAGGAGCCGGGCCCGCTCCTCCTCCGCCTTGCGGCGCGCCTCCTCGGCACGCTGCCGGGCCTCCTCGGCCTGCCGCTCGGCCTCGCGCCGCTGCGCCTCCTCCACCTCGCGCCGCTTGCGCTCCTCCTCCTCGGCGCGCAGCCGGGCGAGGTGCTCCTGGCGCTCGCGCTCCAGGCGCTCCTCCTCGGCCTTGCGCCGGGCCTCTTCCTCCGCCCTGCGGCGCGCTTCCTCCTCGGCCTTGCGGCGAGCCTCCGCGCGGGCCTGGATCTCGGCCTCGGACAGCGGCAGCACCTGGTCGAGGCGGTGGCGTACGACGGCGGTGACGGACTCGGGCTCCTGGCCCGCGTCCACCACCAGGTAGCGCCCGGGGTCGGCTGCGGCCAGGGTGAGGAACCCGGAGCGCACGCGCGCGTGGAACTCGGCGGGCTCCGACTCCAGTCGGTCCGGTGCCTCGGTGAAGCGCTCGCGCGCGGTCTCGGGGTCGACGTCGAGCAGCACGGTCAGGTGCGGGACGAGCCCGTTGGTCGCCCAGCGGTTGATGCGGGCGATCTCGGTCGGCGACAGGTCGCGGCCCGCGCCCTGGTAGGCGACCGAGGAGTCGATGTACCGGTCGGAGACGACGACCGCGCCGCGCTCCAGGGCGGGCCGTACGACGGTGTCGACGTGCTCGGCGCGGTCGGCCGCGTACAGCAGGGCCTCGGCGCGGTGGGAGAGCCCGGCGCTGGAGACGTCCAGCAGGATCGAACGCAGGCGCTTGCCGACGGGCGTCGCACCCGGTTCGCGGGTGAGGACGACCTCGTGGCCCTTGGCCCGGATCCACTCGGCGAGGGCTTCGGCCTGGGTGGACTTCCCGGAGCCGTCGCCGCCCTCCAGGGCGATGAAGAAGCCGGACGTGGCGGGCAGGGGCTCGGGGTCGTCGCCGCCGAGGACCGCGTCCCGCAGGTCGTGCCGCAGCGGTACGCCGGAGCGGTCGTCGACCTTGGCCAGCACCAGCGCGGCCACCGGCAGCAGCAGCGCGCCGACCAGCATCAGCGTGAAGGCGGCGCCTCCGTGCGCGAACACGAACCGGCCGTTCTCCAGCCGGTGCGGCCCGATGCCCGCGGCCACCACGGGGGCGACGACGGCGCCGAGCGCCACGGAGAACCGCACGACCGCGTGCAGGTGCCCGGTGACCCGGGGACGCCGCTGCGGCTCGGTCTCCTGGTCGAGCAGGGTGTGCCCGGTGTTGGCGGCCACTCCGGCGCCGACGCCGGCCAGGGCGAGGAGCACCACGACGCTGGTGACGTCCGGGACGAGACCCGCCGCGAGCAGCGCCACGCCGGTGGCGGCCGTGGCGAGCGCGAGGAGCCGCCGCCGGGAGAGCGTAGGCAGGACGGCGGGCGCCGTGCGGATGCCGACGACGACACCGCCGGTCAGTGCCAGCACGAGCAGACCGAACAGGACCGGGCCGCCGCCCAGGTCCTTGGCGTGCAGCACGGTCACGCCGACCGCGGCGGCCACCGCTCCCGCGACGGCCGCGCAGGCCAGGACCAGCAGTGGTATCGCACCGGTGCGGCCCTTCTCGGCGCGGCCGGCCGACTTCGGGCGGCGCAGCCCTTCGAGCGGCGACCGGGCACGGGGGGTGCGCGTGCCGGGCAGTTCCAGGAACGTCAGCACCGACAGGGACGCGGCGAACAGCCCGGCCGCGACGTACGAGCCGAGGGCCGCCTGGTGCTGGTCGAACCAGGCGAGACCGGTGCCGAGGAGGTTGTTCAGCAGTCCCGCGACGACCAGTGCGGCGCCCGCGAGCGGTATGGCCACGAAGCCGGTGCGCAGCGAGAGCAGGCGCAGCGCGTCGAGGTGGTCGGGCAGCGGCCGTACCGTCGCGCCCTCCGGGGGCGGGGCGGGCAGCAGCGCGGGGGCGGCGCTCTCGCGGCACACGCCCCAGAAGCGCTCGGCGACACCGGTCACGAAGACGGTGACGAGGAGCGCGGCGAGGGCGTCCTCGGGCATCCAGTCGATCCACAGCGGCGCGACGATCAGCAGCGCGGCACGCAGCCCGTCCGCGCCGACCATCGTCCAGCGGCGGTCGAGCGGGCCGTCGGGCGAGGTCAGTGTCGTGAGCGGGCCGAGAAGGACCGCTCCGAAGAGGAGTGTGGCGAAGATGCGCACCCCGAAAACGGTCGCCACTGC
>DASTDN010000222.1:0-3114 GCA_035710365.1 Streptomyces sp.
CCGCGACCTCGACCTGCTGCGCCCCATCTACGCCCAGACCGCCGCCTACGGCCACTTCGGCCGCGAGCTGCCCGACTTCACCTGGGAGCGCACCGACCGCGTGGACGCGCTGCGCCGGGCCGTGGGCATGTAGGTCCTCGCGCCCGCACGCATGTGGTGAGGCCCGGCGCCCTTCGGGGTGCCGGGCCTCGGCACGTCCGCCGGCGCGGGCGCGGGGCGTGCCCGCCGGGGGAGGCCGACCCAGGGGGCGGGGCCGGGTCCGCCGGGGAAGGCCGCCGCCGATGTCAGTGGGCTTTGCGAGAATGCAGGCGTGAGCAGCGAGGACGGTCAGGCGGGCGGGGAGGTCCACGGCGGCGCGGAGGGCGCCCCGCCGGAGCAGCTCGCGCTCATCCGCGAGACCGTGCGCAAGGCGAAGGCGCCGCGCGCCAAACCGCGGACCTGGCGGGGTGCCGCGCTGGCCGGGGACCTGCCCGTGGCCCGTGTCCTCGTCGACAAGGGCGTCCTGCACCTCGACCGGTACTTCGACTACGCGGTGCCCGAGGAACTGGACGCGCAGGCGCAGCCCGGGGTGCGGGTGCGGGTGCGGTTCGGGGCCGGGCGGCACCGGGTGCGGGACGGGCGGCGCGAGGGCGGCGGCCTGATCGACGGCTTCCTCGTGGAGCGGCTCGCCGAGTCCGACTACTCCGGGCCGCTGGCGGCGCTGGCCCAGGTCGTGTCGCCGGAGCCGGTGCTCGGCGCGGAACTGCTGGGCCTGGCCCGGGCCGTCGCCGACCGGTACGCGGGCAGCCTCGCCGACGTCCTGCAACTGGCCGTGCCGCCGCGCAACGCCGGCGCGGAGCGGCGCCCCTCTCCCGCGCCCCTGCCCCCACCGGCCGCACCGGAGGCGGGCCCGTGGACACGGTACGAGCACGGGGCGGCCTTCCTCGACGCCCTGGCCTCGGGCGGAGCGCCGCGCGCCGTGTGGAACGCGCTGCCGGGCCCCCGGTGGTGCGAGGAACTGGCGAGAGCGGTCGCGGCGACGCTCGCCTCGGGGCGCGGGGCGCTCGTCGTCGTCCCCGACGGCCGGGCCGCCGCCCGGGTGGACGCCGCGCTGACGGCGCTGCTCGGGGAGGGCAGACACGCTGTGCTGACCGCGGACGCGGGTCCCGGGAGGCGGTACGGGCAGTGGCTCGCCGTGCGGCGGGGCGCGGTCCGGGCGGTGGTCGGGACGCGCGCCGCGATGTTCGCACCGGTCCGGGACCTCGGACTGGTCGCCCTGTGGGACGACGGTGACGACAGCCACAGCGAACAGCACGCCCCGCAGCCGCACGCCCGTGAGGTGCTGCTGCTGCGGGCCGCGCAGGACGGGTGCGGGTTCCTGCTGGGCGGCTGGAGCTGCACCGTGGAGGCGGCGCAGCTCGTCGAGACCGGCTGGGCCCGGCCGCTGGTGGCCACGCGGGAGCAGGTGCGGGCCGTGGCCCCGCTGGTGCGGACGGTGGGTGACCAGGACCTCGCGCGGGACGAGGCGGCGAGGGCGGCACGGCTCCCCACGCTCGCCTGGCAGGTGGTCCGGGAGGCGCTGCACAGCGGGCCCGTGCTGGTCCAGGTGCCCCGGCGGGGGTACGTACCGAGGCTGGCGTGCGCCGGCTGCCGGGCGCCCGCGCGTTGCCGGCACTGCGCCGGGCCGCTGGAGGCGCGGGACGCGGAGGCGCTGCGCTGCGGCTGGTGCGGGCGCGAGGAGTCCGGCTGGCACTGTCCGGAGTGCGGCGGGTTCCGGCTGCGGGCGCAGGTCGTGGGGGCGCGGCGCACCGCCGAGGAGCTGGGCCGGGCCTTTCCCGCCGTGCCGGTGCGCACGTCCGGGCGCGAGCACGTGCTGGACACGGTTCCGGGGGCGCCCGCGCTGGTCGTGAGCACGCCGGGTGCGGAGCCCGTCGCCGAGGGCGGTTACGCGGCGGCGCTGCTGCTGGACGGCTGGGCGATGCTCGGGCGGCCCGACCTGCGGGCGGGTGAGGACGCGCTGCGGCGCTGGATCGCCGCGTCCGCGCTGGTCCGGCCGCAGGGCGCGGGCGGCACCGTGGTCGTCGTCGCTGAGCCGACGCTGCGGCCCGTACAGGCGCTGGTGCGCTGGGACCCGGTGGGGCACGCGGTGCGGGAGCTGGGGGAGCGGGCGGAGCTGGGCTTTCCGCCGGTGTCGCGGATGGCGGCGGTGTCGGCGCGGCCGGAGGCGCTGGCGGCGTTCCTGTCCGCGGTGGAGCTGCCGCCGCAGGCCGAGGTACTGGGCCCGGTCCCGCTGCCCGTCACACCGGCGGGGCGGCAGCGCCGCCCCGGTGCGCCGCCGCCCGGCGAGCACTGGGACCGTGCGCTGGTCCGGGTGCCGCCGGGCAGTGGAGCCGCGCTGGCCGCCGCGCTGAAGACCGCGCAGGCGGCCCGCATGGCGCGCGGCGGGGTGGAGCCGGTGTGGGTGCGGATCGATCCGCCGGACATCGGGTGAGCCGGAGCCTGGCCGTCGGGGTCCTGGGGAGGGTGTCGCGGTGCGTCAGCCGGTGGGCGGGGACCGGTGGGCCGGGTGCTGGGGAGGGGGCCGCGTCGCTTCCGCTGGTGGGCTGTGGGACCGGGTTCCCGGGGAGGGTGCCGAGCCGCTTCCCGCTGGTGGACTGTGGGGCTGGCGGGGGTGCTGTGCGGCTTCCGCCGGTGGGCCGTGGGGGGCGGGTTCCCGGGGAGGTGGCTGCGCCGCTTCCCGCTGGTGGGCCGTGGGACGGGGCCGGGGGAGGGCGCTGCCCTGCGCTGGTGGGCCGTGGAGTCGGCGGGGGTGCTGTGCGGCATCCGTATGTGGACCGTGGGGCCGGGTTCCTGGGGGGTGCCACGTTGCTTCCCGCTGGTGGGACGTGGGGCGGGGAGGGGCCGCGGTGTGTTCGCCGGTGGGCCCGGGGGCCGGGTGCCGGGCCGGTGGGCCACCGCCCGGTCGTCGTCGTGGCGCGTACGAGGTGGGGGCGGGCCCCCACGGCTGCCCGCCGGGGCCGTCGAAGTGCCCGGGAGACGCCGCTGCCCTCCCGGGTCGGCGCCGGAAGGGCAGGTGGCACATGGTGGTCGGGGTCGGGCCGTGGGGGTGGTCAGCCGTTGCGCGGGCCGGGGAAC
>DASTDN010000223.1:0-2820 GCA_035710365.1 Streptomyces sp.
GCGAGGGACGCCACCAGCGCGGTGGCCGCTATGCCACGCCGCATGAGATCTCCTTGAGGGTGAAAGCCCGTGTGGTGCAGGGGGCCCCGTCTGCCGCTCCTGCCGACTTGCCGACCGCGCCGGGTGGGGGCCCCTTCCCGCTCGAACGGATCCGAGCGTGGGGGACGCTGCCGGGCGACGTGAACGTAACAGCGATGCAATCGGCGCGAAAGACCTTGCAGAAAAAAAGTGAAAGGCGTATCGAGAGTTATGCCGCCGTGACCTCGCCACCACCCCCGCGGACCCCTGTATATGGCCCGTACAGCGGGGTGCGCGAGGGCTTGTGCAAGACTCTGCAAGCACTTGCCATCCGTTGACGCCGGGTGAATCATCCGTTGCGGAATCGGACGCCGACCACGACACGAGGGATCGCGATGACGCAGCAACCCGCGGCGCGGCGCCGCTCACCGGCCCGCACCAGGCGTCCCGTCGGTGCGCAAGGCGGCAAACGCCCGCTACAGTCCGGTGGTGTGACCACACGGCTAGCCGACATCGCAGCTCAGGCGGGGGTCAGCGAGGCGACCGTCAGCCGCGTCCTCAACGGCAAGCCGGGCGTCGCCGCCACCACCCGCCAGTCCGTGCTCGCCGCCCTCGACGTCCTCGGTTACGAGCGCCCGGTGCGGCTGCGGCAGCGCAGCGAGGGTCTGGTCGGCCTGATCACCCCGGAGCTGGAGAACCCGATCTTCCCCGCGCTGGCCCAGGTCATCGGGCAGGCGCTGACCCGGCAGGGCTACACGCCGGTGCTGGCCACCCAGACCCCGGGCGGGTCGACGGAGGACGAGCTGACGGAGATGCTCGTGGACCGCGGCGTCGCCGGGATCATCTACGTCTCCGGCCTGCACGCGGACACCACGGCCGACATGCAGCGCTACGAGCGACTGCGCGCCCGGGGCGTGCCGTTCGTCCTGGTGGACGGCTTCTCGCCGAAGGTGCAGGCGCCGTTCATCTCCCCCGACGACCGCGCGGCGATGGCGCTGGCCGTCACCCATCTCGCCTCCCTCGGCCACACCCGCATCGGGCTGGCGCTCGGACCCAAGCGGTTCGTGCCCGTGCAGCGCAAGATCGAGGGCTTCGTACGGGCGGCGCAGGAGCAGTTGGGGCTGTCCGCGCAGACCGTGGAGACGGAGCTGGTGCAGCACTCGCTGTACACGCTGGAGGGCGGGCAGGCCGCGGCGGCCGCGTTGATCGACCGGGACTGCACCGCGGTGGTCTGCGCGAGCGACATGATGGCGCTCGGCGCGATCAGGGCGGCACGGCAGCGGGGCCTGGACGTCCCCAGGGACATATCCGTGGTCGGCTTCGACGACTCGCCGCTGATCGCGTTCACCGACCCGCCGCTGACGACGGTCCGCAAGCCGGTCCCGGCGATGGGGCAGGCCGCGGTGCGCACGCTGCTGGAGGAGATCGGCGGCACGCCCGCCCCGCACAGCGAGTTCGTGTTCATGCCGGAGCTGGTGGTGCGCGGCTCGACGGCGTCGGCACCGGGCGAGCGCAACCGCCCCTAGACACGGTCCACGCGGGACGGGGCCCGGGGAGGCCGGCCGCCCCCACCTGGTGAACATGCGGGGTGGACGCGACCGGAGGATCATCTGTCGGGAAGGCCCCATCTGGCACACTCTGTCCCCATGGGTGAGACGACCGTGACGACTCTGGAGGGCCGTGCACCGGCCATCCCGCATCCCGTCGCGGACGACGCGGACCCCGGCGCTCCGCGCCGCCTGCGGGCTCCGCGACGGCCCCGCCTCTGGTTCGAGGTCCTGCTGATCGCGGTGAGTTACTGGACGTACTCCCTGGTCCGCAACGCCGTGCCCGAGCAGCGCGGCGAGGCACTGCGCAACGCCGACTGGATCTGGCGGTTCGAGCACCAGCTCGGCCTCGCCGTCGAGCAGTCCGTCAACCGGGCCGCGGATTCGGTGACCTGGCTGATCGTCGGAATGAACTACTACTACGCCACGCTGCACTTCGTGGTGACGCTGGGCGTCCTCGTGTGGCTGTACCGGGTCCACCCGGGGCGCTACGCGGCGACCCGGCTGGTGCTGTTCACCACGACCGCCGCGGCCCTGGCCGGTTACTACCTGTATCCGCTCGCGCCGCCCCGGCTGATACGCGGCAGCCACTTCGTCGACACGGTCACGGTCCACCAGACCTGGGGTTCGATGGCCTCCGGTGACCTGAAGACCGTGTCGAACCAGTACGCCGCGATGCCGTCGATGCACATCGGCTGGTCCCTGTGGTGCGGTATGACGATCTTCGCTCTGGCCACGGTGCCCTGGGCGCGGGTGCTGGGCCTGCTGTACCCGGCCGCGACGCTCGTGGTGATCGTCGCGACGGGCAACCACTTCTGGCTGGACGCGGTGGGCGGTGTGCTGTGCCTGGCGTTCGGCTTCGCGCTGGCCGGCGCGTGGTACGGGACGACGCCGTACGGCCTGCCGAAGCTGCCGCCGGAACGGCGGCCGGCCCGCAGGCTGGTACCGGGCCCACGCCTGAGGCGACGGGCCCAGTCACGGTAGGACGGACCGCGCCCACGGCGACGGGCCCGGATGTGCGGTGGCGGGGGCCGGGACGCTCGGGCCCGGTGGCGCGGACGGTGGCGGGGCGGGTGCTCAGGCCCCGTAGAAGAGGTCCTCGACGACGGCGCGGGCGCGGCGGGTGGTGCGGCGGTAGGCGTCCAGCATGTCGCCAGCGTGGCCGGGCCCGTACCCCAAGTAGCGGCCCACCGCGGAGAGTTCCCGGCTCTCCGAGGGGAAGGTGTCGCCGGCCCGGCCGCGTACCAGCATCACC
>DASTDN010000224.1:0-3958 GCA_035710365.1 Streptomyces sp.
GTCCGGGTCCGGATCGATCAGACCCTCCAAGTCCCAGCCACGGTCCTCCGGGAACCCGGACACCGCGTCCACCCCGTCCACCACCAGCCGCCACAAATCCTCCGGCGAGGCCACCCCACCCGGATACCGGCACGCCATCCCCACCACCGCCAGCGGCTCACTCGCCCGGTCCTCGGCCTCACGCAGCCGCTTGCGGGCGTCGCGGGCATCGGCGATGGCCTTCTTGAGGTAGTCGCGGAGTTGTGCCTCGTCAGCCACTGAATTCAGCTCCCCGGAAGGTGAGGTGTCGCGATGCCGGTGGGTGGAGGGTCCGGGTCGGCGGGGGCGCCGTCCGGACGGGCGGGCTCACCCCGTGGTGGCCCGGCCCGGGTCCGTGCGGTCCGGTTCAGTCGTGCCGGTCGACGAGCGCGAACAGTTCCTCGTCGCTGGCGCTGTCGAGATCGTCGTCGGACGGGTCCGCCGCGCCCGGTGCCTCGGCCGCCCTCAGCAGTTCCCGCAGGCGTTCCGTGATCCGCTGCCGGGCCGCGCCGTCGGAGGCGGCGGACTCGATGGCCGGCTCCAGACCGGCGAGTCCGGCCAGCACCGGATCGGCGGGGGACGCCTCTGCGACGGCCAGCTCACCGAGCAGGTGCGCCGCGAGTGCCTGCGGGGTGGGGTGGTCGAAGACCAGGGTGGCGGGCAGTTGCAGCCCGGTCGCCTCCCGCATCCGGTTGCGAAGTTCCACCGACGTCAGCGAGTCGAACCCGGTCTCCTTGAAGGCGAGGTCCGCCCGGATTCCGCCCGGCCCGGAGTGGCCGAGGACGACCGCGGCCTGCGTACGGACCAGGTCCAGCAGCAGCGCCTCCCGCTCGGCCGCGCCCAGCACGGCCAGCCGCTCCGGCAGCGGCCGGCGCCCGTCCCCCGGCTCCACGGCGTGCGCGGACTTCCGGCCCGTCCGGACGAGACCGCGCAGCAGGTGCGGCACTCCTCCGCCGGACGCCGCGTCGGCACGCATCCTGCGCAGGTCCAGCTTGACCGGCACCAGCAGCGCCCGGCCGGACCCCACGGCGGCGTCGAACAGCTCCATGCCTTCCGCGGACTGGAGTGCCAGAACTCCCCCACGCCCTTCACGCCGGCTCATCCGGCTCCTGGTGAGGTCGTCGATGTGGGTCGCCATGCCGGTCGCTTCCTTCCACGGGCCCCAGGCCAGTGACAGGCCGGGCAACCCGGCCGCCCGCCGCCGCGCCATCAACCCGTCGAGGAACGCATTCGCCGCCGCGTAACCACCACTGCCCGCCCCCAGAAACACCGACGACGCCGACGAATACACGACGAAAGCCGTCAAAGGCAGACCACGCGTCAACTCGTCCAGATGCCGTACCGCATCCACCTTCGGCGCGAACACCCTCGCCAGACGCTCCCCCGACAACGCCCCGACCACCCCGGCATCGAACACACCCGCCGTATGCACCACACCCACCAGAGGATGCTCCTCCGGCACCGACCCCAGCAGCGCCGCCACCCCCGCACGATCCGACAGATCACACGCCACCACCGACACCACGGCACCCAGCCCACCCAGCTCGGCAACCAACTCCGCCACACCCTCGGCATCCACCCCACGCCGACTCGCCAGCACCAGCCGCCGCACACCATGCCGCACCACCAAATGCCGGGCCACCAAACCTCCCAGCGACCCACCACCCGTCAGGAGGACGGTGCCGTCCGGCCGGAAGGTGGTGCCGGGGGCGTCGGGCCTCCGACTCGGGACGCGGGCCAGTCGGGGGGTGAAGAGGGTGCCCCCGCGGAGGGCGAGCTGCGGCTCACCGGAGGCCAGGGCCGCGCCCAGGGCCCGTGCCAGGCGGTCGTCCTCCCCCATCGCGGGATCGGTGTCCACCAGGACGATGCGGTCGGGGTGCTCGGCCTGGGCGGCGCGCACCAGTCCCCACACGGCTGAACCGGCCGGGTCGCGGACCGTGCCGTCACCGCCCGCGGGCACCGCGCCCCGGGTCACCACCACCAGCCGCGACTCCTCCAGCCCGGCGGCGTCCGACAACCAGGCCTGTACGACTTCGAGGACGCGGGAACAGAGCGCCAGTACGGCGTCGGCATCGTCGCCGCTCTCCCCTGCGACCGCTTCCACGACCGCGGCCGTCGGCGCTGCCGTGCCGTCGTCGGCCAGGGCCGCGACGTCGGCGGCGGTGGCCACCGTCAGCCATGACTCCGCCGCCGGCGCCGACGTGGGAGGCAGCGCGTTCCAGTCGACCCGGAACAGCGAGTCGGCGACGACGGTGTCCGCGCCCGCCGTCTCCAACTGCTCGGCGGACACCGCCCGGGACACGAGCGAGTCCAGTGTGAGGACGAGATGGCCGGTTTCGTCGGCCGCCTGGACGGCCAACGCGTCGGGGCCGCTCGGCACGGCCCGCACCCTCAGCGCCGAGGCGCCCGAGGCGTGCAGCACCAGCCCGTTCCAGGCGAACGCCAGCACCGCCCCACCGTCCGGGCCGGCCGCCGGGGCAGTGACGGCACCGAGCGTCCCGGCCTGCAGAGCGGCGTCCATCAGCGCCGGATGCATACCGAACCCGGCCGCTCCCCCACGTTCTTCCTCCGGCAGGGCGACCTCGGCGAAGACCTCGTCCCCGCGCCGCCACGCCGCCCGCAGGCCCTGGAACACCGGGCCGTAACCGACACCGCGCTCGGCCAGGCCCGCGTAGAAGTCGTCGACGCCGACCGGCTCCGCGCCGGGCGGCGGCCAGGCGGCGAAGTCGAAGTCGACGGGGGCCGCCTGAGCCTCGGCCGACAGGACGCCGGTCGCGTGCCGCGTCCAGCCGCCCTCCTCACCGTCCCCGGCGGCGTCCTCGCGCAGCGAGTACACGTCCACCGTGCGGGTGCCGTTCTCCCCTGGCCCGCCCACCGCGACCTGGAGCCGTACACCCCCCTGCTCGGGCAGCACCAACGGCGCCTCGATCACCAGCTCTTCCAGCACACCGCAACCGAACTCGTCACCCGCCCGCACCGCGACATCCACATACGCCGTTCCCGGCACGGCCACCACACCACCGATCGCGTGATCGGCCAGCCACGGATGCGACCGCAGCGACAACCGCGACGTGAACACCAGCCCGTCCGACCGCGGCAACCGCACCACCGCACCCAGCAGCGGATGATCCACGGCCGCCTGACCCAACGCGGCCGCGTCGGTCGCCGACTCGGCGGACTGAAGCCAGTAGTGCTGGTGGTCGAAGGCGTACGTGGGCAGATCGACGCGCGCGTCCCCGGCCTGGGCGGGCAGTACGGCCCTCCAGTCCACCGTGACGCCCCGCACCCAAAGCTCCGCCATCGAGACGAACAGCCGCCTCAGACCCCCGTCGTCACGCCGCAGCGAACCAGCGACTAGTACGTCCCCGTCCTCAGTGGCTTCGGCGATCGGCTGGACCAGCACCGGGTGCGCACTGACCTCGACGAACACCCTGTGCCCCTGGCCCAGCAGCTCCGCCACCGCCGGACCGAAACGCACCTGGTGGCGGAGGTTGCGGTACCAGTAGTCGCCGTCCAGTACGCCCGCGTCCTCGACCCAGTCGCCGGTCACCGTGGAGTAGAACGGCACGGCAGGCGCCTGGGCGGTGACGGGCGCAAGCGCCTCGGCGAGGGTGTCGCGGATGTCCTTCACGTGCCGGGTGTGCGACGCGTAGTCCACCGTGATCCGCCGCACCCGCACCCCGTCACCGGACAAGGCCTCCAGCACTTCCTGCAGCGCCTCGGCATCACCCGCCACCACCACCGACGACGGCCCATTGACCGCCGCGACCTCGACCCGGTCCGCCCACGGCCCCAGCCGCGCCTCCACCTCCCCGGCGCTCAGCGCGACGGACGCCATGCCACCCCGCCCGGACAACCGCGCCGCGATGGCCCGGCTCCGCAACGCCACCACCCGCGCCGCATCCTCCAACGACAACGCACCCGCCACACACGCGGCCGC
>DASTDN010000225.1:0-5954 GCA_035710365.1 Streptomyces sp.
GCGCGAGATCGTTCTGGAGAGCGGTCAGAGCGCCGAGGAGGTCGAGCGCGCGGTGTCCGAGGCGCTGGCCGGGAAGTCGCAGCTACTGAGCCTCGTGGACGCGCACGGCCGCAAGATCCTGGTCCCGGCCGACCGCCTCGCGTACGTGGAGCTCGGCGAGCCCGCCCCCCGCAAGGTGGGCTTCGGCGCGCTGTAGCCGAGACGGCACCGCCGCGACGGATCGCGGCAGGACAGGGCCCGGCGGCCGGAAGACCGCCGGGCCCTGCGCGCGGGCGCGGGCCCCTCCTCACCTCCCGGTGCCCGGAGAGGGTTGAATTCCGCAGGTCAGGGGTAGGACGGGCTTGGACCGTTGCGGGCCGGACCGGCCATGTGGGAGGGACCCGAAGTGATCGTGGAGGCACTCAGTTCCGCAGTGCTCGGCCTTGTCCTCGCCTGGGCGGCGGCCCTCCGGCTGCCCCACCGGCTCCCGGCCCGCCCGCTGGTGCTGTCGACCGGTGTCGCCGGTGCCCTGCTCGGCGCCTTCCTCACCAACAGCGTGCTGGAAGCCGGCGGTCTGCTGCTGGCGCTCGCGGGAGCGGTGACCGTCTCGGTCGCCTCGCTGTCGCTGCTGCTGCGCCCGTCACGGCGACTGCGGGGGCGCTCGGCGACGGCCTGAGCCGCCGCCGTGCCCGTCCCCGTCAGGCCGCGAGGCCCAGCGCGGCCATCCGCTTGGTGTGCGCCTCGGTGATCCGGGAGAACATCCGGCCGACCTCGGCGAGGTCGAACCCGTCCGCGACCCCGCCCACCAGCATCGTCGACAGCGCGTCGCGGTCCGCGACCACGCGCTGCGACTGCGACAGCGCCTCGCCCATCAGCCGCCGCGCCCACAGCGCGAGCCGGCCGCCCACGCGCGGGTCGGCGTCGATCGCGGACCGCACCCGGTCGACGGCGAACCCGGCGTGGCCCGTGTCGTCGAGCACGGCCAGCACCAGCCGGCGGGAGTCCGAGTCGAGCCGGGCGGCGACCTCGCGGTAGAAGTCACTGGCGATCGAGTCGCCCACGTACGCCTTGACGAGCCCTTCGAGCCAGTCCGAGGGGGCCGTCTGCCGGTGGAAGCTCTCCAGCGCCGTGACGAACGGTTCCATGGCGGCGGTCGGCTCCTCGCCGATCCCGGTGAGCCGGTCCCTCAGCCGCTCGAAGTGGTGGAACTCCGCCGACGCCATCTTCGCCAGCTCGGCCTTGTCCTCCAGGGTGGGCGCCAGCTTGGCGTCCTCCGCGAGCCGCTCGAACGCCGCCAGCTCCCCGTACGCGAGCGCGCCGAGCAGGTCCACGACCGCGGCGCGGTACTGCGGGTCGGCGGAGGCCGTCGCCCAGTCCTTGGCGGCGACTCCGGTGTGTTCGGCGGGTGCGTCGGAGGCGTTGTCAGGGGTCGTCATGGAGCGCACAATAGCCCGCTCTCCATGGCGAGGAAGTGCCTGCTCAATCAGTGTGACAACGGCTACGTCAGCAAACCGCCCATCGCATGTGCGCGAATCCGGGGTATGGTGGTAATGCGCCTGCCGAGTACTCAGTGGCATTCCGAGGCATCTCGACGGGCCGCACGCATGAGGATGCCCGGTCGGAGGCCCGATCGGCTCCGACCCGACAGCTCTCCGTGGCCGTACGCCGCAGTGCGTACGACGACCGGAGGGACACCCTCAGCGGTACGAGCGCTAGAGCGTCAGCAGTGGTCCCGTGCCTTCGGCCCGACCGTACGGACGCCGACGTCCTGGCACGGTCGACACGACCCCCGCGCTCGCCTCGCACCGCGCACACAGAAGAGGCAGCACCCTGACTACGACGTTCCGAGAGCTCGGGATCCTCCCCGAGACCGCCGAAGCCCTTGAAGCCGTCGGCATCGTCACCCCGTTCCCCATCCAGGAGATGACCCTCCCCGTCGCCCTGTCCGGCACGGACGTCATCGGCCAGGCCAAGACCGGTACCGGCAAGACGCTGGGCTTCGGCCTGCCGCTCCTGGAGCGCGTCACCGTCCCCGCCGACGTCGAGGCCGGCCGTGCCGGGCCCGAGGACCTCACCGACACTCCTCAGGCGCTGGTGGTCGTCCCCACGCGCGAGCTGTGCACGCAGGTCACCAACGACCTGCTCACCGCGGGCAAGGTCCGTAACGTCCGCGTCCTCGCCATCTACGGCGGCCGGGCCTACGAGCCGCAGGTCGAGGCCCTGAAGAAGGGTGTCGACGTGGTCGTCGGCACGCCGGGCCGGCTCCTCGACCTCGCCGGGCAGAAGAAGCTCAACCTGAAGCACGTCAGGGCCCTGGTCCTCGACGAGGCCGACGAGATGCTCGACCTGGGCTTCCTGCCCGACGTCGAGAAGATCATCAACCTCCTCCCGGCCAGGCGCCAGACCATGCTGTTCTCGGCCACGATGCCGGGCGCGGTCATCGGTCTCGCCCGCCGCTACATGTCGCAGCCCACGCACATCCGCGCCACCGCGCCGGACGACGAGGGCGCCACGGTCGCGAACACCACGCAGTTCGTCTACCGCGCGCACAACATGGACAAGCCCGAGCTGGTCGCGCGCATACTGCAGGCCGACGGCCGGGGCCTCGCCATGGTCTTCTGCCGTACCAAGCGCACCGCCGCCGACCTGGCCGACCAGCTCAAGCAGCGCGGTTTCGCGTCCGGCGCGGTCCACGGCGACCTCGGCCAGGGCGCCCGCGAGCAGGCGCTGCGCGCCTTCCGCAACGGCAAGGTGGACGTACTGGTCTGCACCGACGTCGCCGCCCGCGGCATCGATGTCGAGGGCGTCACCCACGTCATCAACTACCAGTCGCCGGAGGAGGAGAAGACGTACCTGCACCGCATCGGCCGCACCGGCCGCGCGGGCGCGAAGGGTACGGCGATCACCCTGGTCGACTGGGACGACATCCCGCGCTGGCAGTTGATCAACAAGGCGCTGGAGCTGGGCTTCGCCGACCCGCCGGAGACGTACTCGACGTCGCCGCACCTCTTCACCGACCTCGGCATCCCCGAGGGAACCAAGGGCGTCCTGCCGCGCTCGGAGCGGACACGCGCCGGGCTCGACGCGGAGGAGCTGGAGGACCTGGGCGAGCCGGGCGGCCGCGGCCCGCGCGGGCGCGGCGGCCGGGGCGGGTCCCGGCCGGAGGAGCGGCAGCGGGAGAGCGCGGAGCGCGCGCCCCGGCGCCGTCGCCGGATGCGCGGCGGTGCCCCGCTGGACGAGGCCGCGGCGAGCGGCACGGCTCCGGCCGCGCCGTCCGCGGCCACCGCCCCCGAGCAGGACGCCGTGGCCGTCTCCGGCGAGGCCTCGGCCACGCGTACGCCGCGCCGCCGCCGCCGGATGCGCGGCGGCCTCCCGGCGGAGCAGGCACCCGCCGGCGGGGCGGCGGCCCCGGAGCCGACGGCCGCCGAGACCGCCATGGCCACGGCCGGGGGCGAGGCCGCCGAGCCCGCCGAGAAGCCCCGCCGCCGCCGTACCCGGAAGGCACCGGCAGAAGCGGTGACGGCCGGAGCGGTGACTCCCGTCGAGGCGGACACCCCGGCCGCCGAGGCCGCCCCGGTGGCCGAGGCCCCGGCCGCCGCCAGGCCGCGCCGCCGCACCCGCAAGGCCGCGGAAGCGGACACCGGCAGCGTCGTGGAGGCCGGCGGGACCGACGAGGTCGCCGCGGAGCCGAAGGCGCGCCGTACGCGCAAGTCGGCCGCCGCGGAGGCCGCGGCCGACACCGCCGAGGGCACCGAAGCCAAGCCGAAGACCCGCCGCACGCGCAAGGCCGCCGCCACCGCCGAGACGGCCGAGGGCGCGGAAGCCGAGCCGAAGGCGCGCCGTACCCGCAAGACGGCCGCCGCCGCCGCGGAGGCCGCGGCCGACACCGCCGAGGGCACCGAGGCCAAGCCGAAGACCCGCCGCACGCGGAAGACGGCCGCCGCCCCGGCGGACACCGCCGAGGCCCCGGAAGCGGCGGAGAGCAAGCCGAAGGCGCGCCGTACGCGCAAGGCCGCGGCCGCCGCCGAAGCCCCCGGGACGGGTGAGGCCGCCGTCGGTATCCCGGCGCAGTCCGTGCAGGAGCCGGAGGCCGGGGCCCCTCGCCGCCGCACCCGCAAGGCGGCGACGGCGGCTTCCGCCGAAGCGGCCGACGGCGGCGTGGTCGAGACGAAGCCGAGGACGCGTCGCACCCGCAAGGCGACGGCGTCCGCGGAGCCCGCGGAAGGCTGACGGTTCGCCGCGACGGCCCGGCCCCACTCGGCGTGGGGCCGGGCCGTCGCGTTTCCGGGTCCGCCGGGGTGCGCCCCCGTGCCCCGCCCCGGCCACCCGCTACCCTCCCCCTCGTGAGCAAGAACGCCTCCTTCCAGCGGCCCCCGGGCTCGCGTTCCCACACGCTGCGCACCTCGCGCGGGGAGTTCGCCGTCGTCGACGCGCCCGTCGCCGCCGGTGTCGCGGCGCGGGGAATCGCGCTGCTGCTGCCCGGGTTCACCGGCAGCAAGGAGGACTTCACGCTGCTGCACGAGCCGCTGGCGGCGCGCGGCTACCGGACGGTCGCGGTGGACGGGCGCGGGCAGTTCGAGTCGTACGGCCCCGACGACGAGGCGGCGTACGCGCAAGGGGAGCTGGCCCGGGACGTCCTCGCGCAGGCCGCCGCCCTCGGCACCCCGGTGCACCTCGTCGGGCACTCCCTGGGCGGGCTGATCGCGCGGGCCGCCGTCCTGCTGGACCACACGCCGTTCCGTTCGCTCACCCTCATGTCCTCGGGTCCGGCGCAGATCTCCGACGACCAGCAGGAACGGGTGCAGTTGCTGCGGGACGCGCTCACCACGATGACCATGGACGAGGTGTGGATCGCGATCCAGGCCATGGGCCCGCCCGAGGAGACCGTCGGCCCGGCGCGCGGCCCCGGCGACCAGGCCCGGCTCCGCCGCCGCTGGCTGGAAACCAGGCCCGCCCAGCTCCTCGCGACCGGGCGGCAGTTGTGCGCCGAGCCGGACCGGGTGGCGGAACTCGCCGCCGTACCGCTGCCGTTCCACGTGCTGTCCGGCGCGTACGACGACACGTGGCCGGTGCCCGACCTGGACGCCATGGCGCTGAAGCTGGGCGCCCGCCGCACGGTGATCGAGGGCGCCGAGCACTCCCCCAACACCGACCGGCCGCTGCCGACGGCCCGCGCGCTGGCCGGCTTCTGGGACGGCACGGGGCAGCGGGGGCAGGCGGCGCGGTCCCAGCTCTAGTACTGGGCCTGCAAGTGGTCCCAGAAGCCGTCGCGCAGGGCCCGCCGCAGGTCGGCCTGGCCGCGCAGCGAGTACTGGAGCAGGCCCTCCGCCTCCACCAGGAGGTCCTGGTCGACCGAGCCGGGCAGATAGGGATGGCCCGGCAGCAGTTCGACGAGGGCTTCCCTGCCGCGTGCCACGAGCCACTTCGCGGCGATCTGCGCGCCGACGAAGCGGACGTCCTCGCGGCTGGGCCGGGCGACCGCCGTCTCGCAGGCCCCGACGTAGGGCTTGAAGAAGTCCAGGTCGAGGGTGCGCTGGCTGTCGACCTCCCACAGGAGGGGCTCGGCCTGGTTGCGGCCCTCCGGTGCCTCGATGCCCCACAGGTGGACCCGGGCGCCGTAGCCCTGCGCCGCCTCCACCGCCGAGACCAGGTCCTCGTCGCCGCCGAGCAGCGCGGCGTCGCTGATGGCGCGGTGCCGGGCGAGTGACTCCAGGTCGGAGCGGATGAGGGAGTCGACGCCCTTCTGCTGGTTGTTGGCGTTGAGGTTGCCGAGGCGGACCTTGACGTCGGGCAGCTCGGCGATGGCCTGCTGCTCCGCCGTGTGGATGCGGCGCCGCGCGCCGTCGTACCAGTAGACGCGCAGCAGCCTGCTGTCCGCGAAGATCGTGCGGGCGCGGTCGATGAGCGCGTCGATCAGGCCCTCGGCGTCGAGGACGAAGGCCCGCCGGTCCTCGGTGCCGGCGACCAGCCGGCCC
>DASTDN010000226.1:0-7776 GCA_035710365.1 Streptomyces sp.
GAGCAGCAGCGCCACGTACGGCCAGTTGAACAGGGCGAAGAAGAAGGCCCACATGCCGCACAGCAGCGAGTACCGGGCGCGGCGCTGGACGGGGTCCGTCGGGTCCCAGCGCGGGCCCGGGGCGGGACCGCCGCCCGGGCCGTCCTGTCCGGGGCCGGACGCGCCGGGGCGCTCGCCGAAGCCGCCGCCCGAACGGCCGGGCTGACGGTCGCTCCACTGCCGCCCCCACGGGTGGCGGCCGCCCCGCGAGCCGTCACCGGATTCGTCGTCCCCGCCGTCGTTCGACGGGCGGCGCGGCTGCCAGGGGCGGTCGGGCGTGCCCTCCGGCGGCGGCGCGAACGGGTTGTCCTCCCGGGGGCCGCCCTGCCCGTCGCCGCCGTCCTGCCCGCCCGAAGGAGCGTCCGGTGGCGAGGCGGGGCGCTCCCGCAGGAGTGCGCCGCTGCGCTGCCCGCCCCGGGCCCACGGCCGGGCCGACGGGCGGGGGAGCATGAGGAGTCGCGGGCTGCGGTCCGGCATCAAGTGAGCGTCTTCCCCTTGGTGACGTGGTGAACCACGACTGATCGATACGGCTTGTGGAACGGGTGGCGGAACGAGTCGGTGAAGCGGGCTGGTGGAACGAGCAGGAACGAGCCGGTGAAGCGGCGGGCGGGGCGTGCCGGCGGCACGGCCCGGTGACGACCGTGGCGCGGTCGTCCCGCCCGGCCCCCACCCGGTCCCCCGCCCGCTGTCGTCCGGACCCGTCACTCCAGGAACGCATCGCGTCCCGGTGGCGTTCCCGGCCGGCCCCTCCCAGACGCTACCTCCCGGCCGTCCCCCCGTCCCGTGAGGGCCGTCCGGTGTGCCGGTATCGTTGCTGACGGCCGGCCGCTTCGTAGGCTTCCCCGTATCCGGGACCCCGAAGCATTCGTATGATCACACAAAGCGCCGTGTGAGCCGGCCCGCACGGATGCACGCTCCCCGAGAAAGGGCCCCCCGTGGCCGCCAAGCCCGTGGCCGAGAGCCTGCCCGAGACCGACACCCGAGGCCCTACGGAACGGCCGCTCCACGACCTGCCCGGCGACCTGCCCGGCCAGCCGCCCGATGACCGGCCCGGGACCACCGCCGGGCGGCCGGGCGGCCGGCGGACCAAGCGGCTGGTGGTGCTGGTCTCCGGTTCCGGCTCCAACCTCCAGGCGCTGCTCGACGAGATCGCCGCCGTCGGAGGCGCGTCGTACGGCGCCGAGGTGGTCGCCGTCGGCGCCGACCGCACCGGCATCGAAGGGCTCGGCCGGGCGGAGCGCGCCGGGCTGCCGACGTTCGTGTGCAGAGTCGGCGACCACGCAACCCGCGACGAGTGGGACGCGGCGCTCACCGGGGCGGTCGCCGCCCACGAGCCCGACCTCGTCGTGTCGGCCGGGTTCATGAAGATCGTCGGGAAGCGGTTCCTGGCGCGCTACGGAGGGCGGGTCGTCAACACGCACCCCGCCCTGCTGCCCAGTTTCCCGGGAGCCCACGGTGTCCGGGACGCACTCGCGTACGGCGCCAAGGTCACCGGCTGCACCGTCCACTTCGTCGACGACGGCGTCGACACCGGACCGGTCATCGCGCAGGGCGTGGTGGAGGTCCGGGACGAGGACGACGAGAGCGCTCTGCACGAGCGCATCAAGGAAGTCGAGCGAAGGCTGCTCGTCGATGTCGTCGGGCGGATCGCCCGCAACGGCTATCGCATCGAGGGACGAAAGGTAGTTATCCCGTGACCGCCACCGCCGAGAGCACCAAGCGGCCCATCCGTCGCGCACTGGTCAGCGTCTACGACAAGACCGGCCTCGAAGATCTGGCCCGCGGGCTGCACGAGGCCGGCGTCGAGCTGGTCTCCACGGGCTCCACCGCCTCGCGCATCGCCGCCGCAGGCGTCCCCGTCACCAAGGTCGAGGAACTCACCGGCTTCCCCGAGTGCCTGGACGGCCGGGTCAAGACCCTGCACCCGAAGGTGCACGCGGGCATCCTCGCCGACCTGCGCCTCGACAGCCACCGCGAGCAGCTCGACGAGCTGGGCGTGGCCCCCTTCGACCTGGTGGTCGTCAACCTCTACCCGTTCCGTGAGACGGTCGCCTCCGGCGCCACGCCCGACGAGTGCGTGGAGCAGATCGACATCGGCGGGCCCTCGATGGTGCGCGCCGCCGCCAAGAACCACCCGTCGGTCGCGGTCGTCACCGACCCCGAGGCGTACGCCGCCGTCCTTCAGGCCGTCCGCGAGGGCGGTTTCACCCTCGGGCTGCGCAAGCTGTTCGCCGCGCGGGCCTTCCAGCACACTGCGGCGTACGACGTCGCGGTGGCCTCCTGGTTCGCCTCGTCCTACGCCCCCGTCGACGACTCGTCGTTCCCCGAGTTCCTCGGCGCGACCTGGCGGCGCGAGCACACCCTGCGCTACGGCGAGAACCCGCACCAGCCCGCCGCGCTGTACGTCACCGGCACGGGCGGCCTCGCGGAGGCGGAGCAGCTTCACGGCAAGGAGATGTCGTACAACAACTACACGGACACGGACGCCGCGCGCCGTGCCGCGTACGACCACGCCGAGCCCTGTGTCGCGATCATCAAGCACGCCAACCCGTGCGGCATCGCGGTCGGCGCGGACGTCGCCGAGGCGCACCGCAAGGCGCACGCCTGCGACCCGCTGTCCGCCTTCGGCGGCGTGATCGCGGTGAACCGCCCGGTGTCCAGGGAGATGGCCGAACAGGTCGCGGAGATCTTCACCGAGGTCGTCGTCGCGCCGGACTACGAGGAGGGCGCCCTCGAAGCCCTCACCCGGAAGAAGAACATCCGCGTCCTGCGCTGCCCCGAGGGCCCGGTCGCTCCCGTCGAGGTCAAGCCGATCGACGGCGGCGCGCTGCTCCAGGTCACCGACCGCCTCCAGGCCGACGGCGACGACCCGTCCCACTGGACCCTGGCGGCGGGCGAGCCGCTGGACGCCCGGGAACTGGCGGACCTGTCCTTCGCCTGGAAGGCCTGCCGCGCGGTGAAGTCCAACGCGATCCTGCTCGCCCGGGACGGCGCCTCGGTCGGCGTCGGCATGGGCCAGGTCAACCGCGTCGACTCCGCGAAGCTGGCCGTGGAACGGGCGGGCGAGGAGCGCGCCCGGGGCGCGTACGCGGCCTCCGACGCGTTCTTCCCCTTCCCCGACGGCCTGGAGATCCTCACCGCGGCAGGCGTCAGGGCCGTGGTCCAGCCCGGCGGCTCGGTCCGCGACGAGCAGGTCGTGGAGGCGGCGAAGAAGGCGGGCGTGACGATGTACTTCACCGGGACGCGCCACTTCTTCCACTGACGGCTGACGGCCCGTCCGCCACCGCCCGCACGGCCATCCCGTACCGGACGGCCTCACCGGCCGCGTCCCGACGTGCTCCCCACCGAATCGCCACGGCAACGGGGAGCAACGGGCCGCGGCCGGTCTCGTCGCCGGTGCCGGGACCCGCACGACCAGCGAGGTGCGCGGGCCGGCGATGACCGGCGGTCACGACACGGCCGGGTCCCGGACGCAACTCCGGTACCGGCGTGCTCGTTCGCTCCATGCGGTCGCCCGGCTACTGTCGTGTGCGGCACGCCGGTGTTCATCAGGGCGGACACCCGGGTCCATGCAACGGGGAGGGTGCTCACACGTGGTGTGGGACGAGTGGGAACAGCTCAAGACGCGGGCCGCGGCAGGGCAGCGGTCGACAGGGATGCGACTCGACCGGTTACCCGCTGAGGGCGGGAGCGGAGGCGGCGCCACCAGCGCCGTCACGGGGGGCCTGAAGTTCACGAAGGCCGCGTGGACCAAGGCGGGTGAAGGCGTCGGTGAGCTGCGCGAGGGGATCGGCACGGCCCTGGGCCGGTTGCGGGACGGGCAGGAAGGGCTGGACGCCGACGCGGGCTGTCTGTGCACGGGGGCGCAGAAGGACGTGTTCACCTCCTGGGAACGCTATGTGAAGGGTGTCAGCGAGCGCTGCGGCAGCGTCAAGGAGATCTTGGAGAAGGTCGGGCACGACCTGCTCCTCACCGATGACTCCGTACGTTCCGCGTTCGAGGCGATCGACACCGCCTACGCCGACACGCCCGCCGTCGGCGGGCACGACGCGGGGCGGTGACCGCCGGTCATGGATCTCGCGACGCTCAGGAAGCTGAAGCCGTCCGCATTCGAGGAATCGGCTGACGCGTACCGCGCCGTCGGCGACATGGCCGCCGCGGCCAAGGACCACATCGACGACGTCGTGGTCGCCGGCATGCGCAAGGACCTCCACGGACACGCCCTTGACGCGGCGGCCGGAGAACTGAAGAAGCTCTCGGCCAACTTCCACTACACGCAGATCGAATGCGGGCTGGTGAGCACGGCACTCAACGGCTTCGCCCACGACATCGGCACCGCGCGCAGGAAGCTCCTGTCCGCGCTCCACGACGCGGAGGCGCTCAGGCTGACGGTCAACGCGGACGGCAGCGTCACCTACCCCGAAGGGCAGCCGGAGAACGGAGACGGGCCGCCTTCGAAAGGAGGCACGGTCACGGGCGCCACGGACCCGACCGCGCGGGCCGTGGGCCGCCAGTCCGCCCACTTCGACCCCAACCCCCATCACGGCGAGGCGCTGGCCGTCGCGGACCGGATAGCCGCCGCGCTCAGGGAAGCGACCGAGGCGGACACGAAATGGGAACCCAGGATCCGCGCCTTGAAGGCCGACGACGACCTCACCGTGTCCCATCACGACCTCAGGGACGCCTCGTCCGACAGGGACGGCGTACGGGAGGCCGGCAAGAACTATCTGGATTCCGTGGGAGGCCCTCCCGGCGGTGCCACGCCCCAGCAGAACGCCGGCTGGTGGCGGGACCTGACCCCCGGGGAGCGGGAGGCGTACATCTCCACCCACCCCGGTCTTGTCGGCGGGCTGGACGGTCTGCCTTCCGAGGCCCGGGACGAGGCCAACCGGATCGTGCTCGCCGAGAAGCAGGCCGAATACCGGATCAGGCTCGACTCGATCCCGCGACCGCCCGCGAACGAGTGGACGTGGATCACGGCGGGCCCGGTCCCCTCCAAGGTCCACACGGACGAATGGATGGCGTGGCACAGAAAGTACGGCGAGGAGTACCGCCATCTCAACGCTTCCCTCGACGGCATGGCGGCGATCGAGTCCCGTTTCGACAGCACCGGGAAGGAAGGACTTCCCGAGGCGTATCTGCTGGGCTTCAGCCCCGAGGGCAACGGCCGTGCCGTCATCGCCAACGGCAACCCGGACACGGCTCAGCACCAGGCGGTGTACGTACCGGGGACGACCTCGAACCTGAGCGGGATCGGCGGTGACATCAACCGCATGACGGAGCTGTGGCGCCAGACGAACGAGGCGGCGCCCGACGCCCCGGTCTCCACCATCACCTGGCTCGGGTACGACGCCCCGCAGGACATCACCAAGGATGCCCCCTTCGAGCACTACGCCTACGACGGTGCGCCGGCCTACCGGCAGTTCATGGACGGCCTCGACGCCTCACACAGCGGCCCGGGAGAGCCCCACCGCACGGCCATCGGGCACTCCTACGGCACCACCCTCGTCGGCGCCGCCGCAGAGACCGGCGACCTCGGCGCGGACGACGTGATCTTCGCGGGGAGCCCCGGCGTCAAGGTCGGCTCGGCCGAGGAGATGGACGTGCCGAAGGGACACGTGTGGAACGAAGAAGCCGACGGTGATGTGGTGCCCGACATCGGCCGCTGGGGACACGGCGGCAGCCAGTGGAGACTCGGCGGCGGCACCTTCATCATCCCCAGCGACGAGGTCTTCGGCGCGAACCAGATGAACACGGACGCCGAGGGCAGCGGCCCCACGGCCACGGCGGGGGCGGAGGGCCACAGTGACTACTGGACCCGGGGCACGACTGCTTTGAAGAATCAGGCGCTGGTCGTGGTCGGCGAGTACAGCGATGTCACCAAGCCGCAGTGAGCCCGCAGTCGCATCCGGCCGTGTGCCGGACCGTCCCCCGCCCTCAAGGAAACCTAGGACCCTCATGCTCCACGTACTGCGCTTCGCCGCTGGTCGGCCACACGCGGTCGGCGCTCCCGTGGCACTTGTACTGACCGGACTCCTTCTCAGCGGATGTGGCATGACTGACAGCGGCTCGACCCATTCCCCGAACGGCGACGCCGGCAGGTCCGACGCGTCGGCGTCTCCCATTCCGGAGGCGGGCACCGCCACTGTCGACGAGGCCGTCGCTGCGGTGAAAGCGGTCTCCAGCCAGATCTACGACTTCGCGGGGGTGCCGGGCGAAGCTTCCGAACCGGGGCCCGGTGTCAAGGAGTGCGAAGGCAGGGATCCGAAGAAGTACTTCGTTGTCTACCACCCGTGGAACTTCAAGCCGAAGACCCCCGCTGACGTCGACGTGGTCATGGCGAACCTCAAGGTGAAACTGAACACCGACGGGTGGGCCGTCAAGGACACCTACCGCGACAACAGCGACAACGAGAACCTCAACCTGGTCGCGGACAACGACTCCGAGAAGATGAGCGTCTGGGTCGTCGCGTATGCCAAGCGTGAAATCCCCAGCCTCGGCATCAACGTCACATCCGGCTGCTACCGAGTGCCGGAGGGGCAGACGGTCGAGCACTTCTGACCAGGGTGTCGGTGTCGGCTGGGCGTCAGCACGGGAAGGGCCGTGTCCCCCGGGGGACACGGCCCTTCCCGTGCTGATCCGAACGCGGCGGGCCTTGCGCCGCCGTGGCCTCAGTACTGCGGCCGGTTGAACCAGAGGCTGCCGTTGCGGTTCGCGCAGAACACGGTGATCAGGATGCCGAGCACCAGGCTGATCAGGGCGAAGACGTTGGCGCCGATCAGGTTGATGAGGCTGACGAGGACGACGATCGAGGCGTAGATGATCGCCGAGACGCGGGCGCCGCCGCGGCCCGTGCCGAACTTCAGGCCGGTGAGGATCGCCCAGAGGGCGAAGGCCAGTACGAGCACGCCCAGGACGATCATGACGCCGGTACTGATGTCGGTGAGGGTCTGGGCGTCGTCGGAGGAGATGCTCGGGTCGGAGGCGATCTCGTCGTCGATGAGGTCCGAGAACCACGCGCTCGCGAGCACCATCACCAGACCGGCCAACGCCTGGATGCCGCCCAGTACGAACAGCATGACGCGGGCCGCCTTGACCGTGCCCGGCATCTGCACCGGGCCGCCCGGGTAGCCGTAGCCGCCGTGCGGGGGAGCGGGATAGCCGTAGCCCTGCTGGGGGTACTGCGGCTGCTGCTGCGGGTAGCCGTAGCCGGGGCCCGACGGCGGCTGGCCGGGCGACTGGCCGGGCGACTGGCCGGGCGGAGGCCCGTACGGTTGGTTGGGGTCGCCGAAGCTCATGGCGGTCCTTCCTCGAAGTCCTGTGCGGGGACACGCGGCACGGCCTCGGAGGAATGTCTACAGATGCGGATCGTCCCCCCGGTAGCGCCCGCGGCACTGTCCGTTCATCGTTCTTGACCCACGTCTCGGTTGTCCAGCCTTGTCCAGTCGTATTCCTCATGCGTTGTGCAAGTGCAACATCGCTGATCACGGGCCGGGGAGGGAGAAGCGTGCGGGCGTTGGGCCCCGCGCCGGGCCCCGGCGTGTCCGCCTTGCGGGCGGATTGGAACGGAGGGACGGTCATCGGCGAGTATGGGGGCATGACCGCCCAGATTCTCGATGGCAAGGCCACCGCAGCCGCGATCAAGTCCGATCTGACCGCCCGCGTGGCGGCGCTGAAGGAGAAGGGCGTCACGCCCGGCCTCGGCACGATCCTGGTCGGTGACGACCCCGGCAGCCA
>DASTDN010000227.1:0-10163 GCA_035710365.1 Streptomyces sp.
GGGGGGGCCGCGTCCGCGGCCGTCCCGGGTGCCTGGCGCGTGGCGCGGGTCCTTCCTCCGGACCGTGCCCGTGGTGCCCCTGCCCGTGGAGACGGCCCCGAGGGCAGGGGCTCACGCGCGGCACGCGGGGGTCAGCCGACCTCCACCTCGTAGAAGCACAGATGGTCCCTGATGCCGGCCACGGCCGGCTTCGGGTCCGGGTACGCCCACACGCGGTCCGGCGCGCCCGGCAGCGACCAGTACGACGCCGTGCCCTTGAACGGGCAGTACGTGTGCGTGTCGGACGGCGTGAGCACCTCCATGCGCACGTCCCCGGGCGGCAGGTAGTAGCGGTCCGGGCAGCCCGTCTCCCGCAGCAGCAGTGCGCTGTCGCTCTCCGCCAGGACCTGCCCGTCGTGCACCACGCGCACGTGCCGGTCGCTTCTTCCGACGGTGATGCTGTGACCTTCGCTCACGATCGCCCCTCCTTGGGTGGCCGAGTCGTCCCGTACAGCGCACCCTGAAGCCGAGTTCTTCCCGCAGGAGGCACCATGGCGAACACCCGGCCGGCCAGGAACCGCAGCAGCCTCGCCCACCAGGTGCGCTACGCGCTGACCCACCCGGACAGGATTCCCGCCCATGTGCGGCGCGCGGCGCGCGACGCGCTGCTGCGGCTCAGGCACCGCGACCACATCGCGTACTACCGCGCCGTCATGGCCTCCGACGCCGCCCGCGACCCCCGGGCCGCCGTCGGCCACAACCCGTCCGCCGAGTCCTGGGAACGCGTCGGCCGGATGCAGTTCGACTACCTGCTGCGGCACGGGCTGCGGCCCCGCCACCGCATGCTGGACATCGGCTGCGGCAACCTGCGCGCCGGACGGCTGTTCATCGCCCACCTGGACACCGGCCACTACCACGGCATCGACATCTCGCCGGCCATCCTGCTCGCCGCCCAGGACACCCTCGTACGGGAGGGGCTCCAGGACCGGCTGCCGCACCTGACGCTCGCCGACGACCTCACCTTCGCCTTCCTGCCCGACGCGCACTTCGACGTCGTGCACGCCCACAGCGTCTTCTCGCACTCGCCCCGGCACGTCATCGACGAGTGCTTCGCGCACGTCGGCCGGATCCTCGCCCCCGGCGGCTTCTTCGACCTCACCTTCGACCGCACCGAGGGAGAGGAGCACCAGGTGCTCCACGAGGACTTCTACTACCGCACCGGCACCCTGGTGGAGCTGGCCGCCCGGCACGGCCTGACCGCCCGCTTCATGGACGACTGGGAGGAACTGCCGCACGGGCAGTCCAAGCTGCGTGTGACCACGACGCCGGAGGCGGCGCGTACCGTGGCGCCATGAACATCTGCGTCTTCCTCTCCGCCGCCGAGCTCGCCGACCGCTACACACGGCCCGCCCGCGAGTTCGCGGAACTGCTCGGCAAGGGCGGGCACACGCTGGTGTGGGGCGGCTCCGACACGGGCCTGATGAAGGTCGTCGCGGACGGTGTGCAGGAGGCCGGGGGGCGGCTCATGGGCGTCTCCGTGGAGTTCCTGGCGGCCAGGGCGCGGCCCGGCGTCGACCAGATGGTCGTCGCCAGGGACCTCGCCGAGCGCAAGCGGCTGCTGCTGGAGAGGGCCGACGCCGTGGTGATCATGGTGGGCGGCACGGGCACGCTCGACGAGGCCACCGAGATCCTCGAACTGAAGAAGCACGGGCACACCGACAAGCCGGTCGTGCTGCTCAACACCGCGGGCTTCTACGACGGCCTGAAGGAGCAGTTCCGGCGCATGGAGGCCGAGGGCTTCCTGCCCCGTCCGCTGGCCGAGCTGATGTTCTTCGCGGAGGAGCCGGCCGGGGCGCTGGCCCACCTGGAGGAGAGCCGGGGCGTGGCCTGAACGCCGGTGGTGCGAGCATGGCGGGCATGCCTACACATGTGATCACCGGGGCCGGTTCCGGCATCGGCGCGGCCGTCGCCCGCCGCCTGCACGCGCGCGGGGACGACCTCGTGCTGCACGTCCGCGACGCGGGCCGCGCGAAGGAACTGGCCGCGGAGTTTCCCGGGGCGCGGACCCTGGTCGGCGACCTGTCCGAGCCGGACAGGCTGAGCTGGGCCCTCTCCCACCAGACGCCGCCCGAGCGGGTGGACTCGCTGCTGCACGTCGCGGGCGTGGTCGACCTCGGACCGGTCGGCGAGCTGACGCCCAGGTCCTGGCGGCACCAGCTCAGCGTCAACCTCCTCGCCCCCGCCGAACTGACCCGGCTCTTCCTGCCCCAGCTCCGCCTGTCGCACGGGCACGTGGTGTTCGTGAACTCCGGAGCCGGCCTGAGCGCCAACGCCGGCTGGTCGGCGTACGCGGCCTCCAAGCACGGCCTGAAGGCGCTGGCCGACTCCCTGCGGCACGAGGAGCACGCGAACGGCGTGCGCGTCACGTCCGTGTACCCCGGCCGCACCGCCGGCCCCATGCAGGAGAAGGTGCACCGGCAGGAGGGCGCCGAGTACGACGCGTCCCGCTGGATCGACCCCGAGTCGGTCGCGACGGCCGTCGTCATGGCGCTCGACCTGCCCCGCGACGCGGAGGTCAACGACCTGACGGTACGGCCGGGACGCTGACGGGAACGCGACGCACCCCGGGACGGGCGGAGCCGCGCCCGGGGCGGCCGGGCCGGTGACCGGCCGCCGTCCCGCCGGTGGCCGCCGCCCCGCGGCCCGGGGGCCGCGCCTTTGCCCGCCGTCCGCCCGCCCGGCGCGACGACCGTAGGCTTTTCCCGTGAGCGACGTGAGCGACAACAAGCACTTCGGCGGGGCCACCGGTGTCGGCTCCCTGCCCGGCGGTGACGTCCGCGAGGCCGTCAAGACCGTCACCGGGACCTTCGAGGACTTCCCGTTCCTGCCCGAGCTGCCCGCGCGCGGGCCCGGCGCCGACATGCTCGGCCGGACCGCGGGAATGCTCGTCGAGCTGTACGCGCGCGTGGAGCCCAGCGGCTGGCGGCTCGGGGACCGGCCCGGACGCGACACCAGGCGGGCCAGGGCCTGGCTGGTGGAGGACCTCGACGCGCTGGAGGAGTTCACGCAGGGCTACGAGGGCCCGCTGAAGGTGCAGGCCGTCGGTCCGTGGACGCTCGCCGCCGGCCTGGAGCTGAGGAACGGCGAGGCCGTCCTCTCCGACCCCGGCGCCGCCCGCGACCTCACCGCCTCCCTCGCCGAGGGCCTGCGCCTGCACCTCGCCGAGCTGCGCCGCCGCGTCCCCGGCGCGCGGCTCGTGCTCCAGCTCGACGAGCCGTCCCTCACCGCCGTCCTGCGGGGCCGGGTCAGGTCGGCCAGCGGCTACCGGACCCACCGGGCCGTGGACCGGCAGGTCGTGGAGGCCGCGCTGCGGGACGTCGTCGCGGTCCAGGACGGCGGCCCCGTCGTGGTGCACTCGTGCGCGCCCGACGTGCCGATCGCCCTGCTGCGCCGGGCGGGCGCGGCAGCCGTCTCCTTCGACTTCTCCCTGCTCACAGAGCGTGACGACGACGCGATCGGTGAAGCCGTGGAGGGCGGCACCCGGCTGTTCGCCGGTGTCGTGCCGGGCACGGACGGCCCGTTGTCAGACCCTGCCGGTAGCGTCATGGGTGTCAGGACGCTGTGGCGCAGGCTGGGGCTGCAACCGGGGCTTCTCGCGGACGCGGTCGCGCTCACGCCGTCGTGCGGACTCGCGGGCGCGTCCCCCGGGTACGCGCGCCGGGCTCTCGCCCACTGCGTCCGGGCGGCGAGATCCCTCGCGGACAACCCTGAGTAACGGGAGGAAACACGGTGGCCGGCGACAAGCAAGCGGAAACCACGGCGGTGCCCGCCGAGGCGCGGGAGCGGCACGCCCAGCTCGCTGAGCAGATCGAGGAGCACCGCTTCCGGTACTACGTGAAGGACGCCCCCGTCGTCAGCGACGCGGAGTTCGACCGGCTCCTGAAGTCCCTGGAGGCACTGGAGGAGCGGTACCCGGAACTGCGCACCCCCGACTCGCCGACACAGAAGGTCGCGGGGGCCTACGAGACGGAGTTCACGGCCGTCGAGCACCGGCAGCGGATGCTGTCGCTGGACAACACGTTCAACGACGAGGAACTGGCCGCCTGGGCCGACCGCATCGCCCGCGAACTGGGCGAGCAGACCTACCACTTCCTCTGTGAGCTGAAGGTCGACGGACTCGCCGTCAACCTCACCTACGAGCACGGCCGCCTCACGCGCGCGGCCACCCGCGGCGACGGCCGCACCGGCGAGGACATCACCCCCAACGTCCGCACCATCGCCGAGATCCCGGAGCGGCTGACGGGCGACGGCGTCCCGGACCTCGTGGAGATCCGCGGCGAGGTCTACTTCCCGATGGAGGAGTTCGAGGCGCTCAACCGCCGCCTGGTCGAGGCCGGTGACAAGCCCTTCGCCAACCCGCGCAACGCGGCGGCCGGTTCGCTGCGCCAGAAGGACCCGCGCGTCACCGCCACCCGCCCCCTGCACATGGTCGTGCACGGCATCGGCGCCCTGGAGGGCTTCACCGGCACGAGCCGCCTCTCCGAGGCGTACGGCCTGCTGAAGACCTGGGGCCTGCCCACCTCCCGGCACAACAAGGTGGTCGACGGCCTCGACGGCGTGCGGCGGTTCATCGCGCACTACGGCGAGAACCGCCACTCCGTGGAACACGAGATCGACGGCGTCGTCGTCAAGCTCGACCAGATCCCCCTCCAGGGCCGCCTCGGCTCCACCTCGCGCGCACCGCGCTGGGCGATCGCCTACAAGTACGCGCCGGAAGAGGTCAACACCAGGCTGGTCAACATCCGCGTCGGAGTGGGACGCACGGGCCGGGTCACCCCGTACGCGCAGGTCGAGCCGGTGACGGTGGCCGGCTCCGAGGTCGAGTTCGCCACCCTGCACAACCAGGACGTGGTGAAGGCCAAGGGCGTGCTCATCGGCGACACGGTGGTGCTGCGCAAGGCCGGTGACGTCATCCCGGAGATCCTCGGCCCGGTCGTCGACCTGCGCGACGGCAGCGAGCGCGCCTTCGTGATGCCGTCCGAGTGCCCCGAGTGCGGTACGCCGCTCAAAGCGATGAAGGAGGGCGACGTCGACCTGCGCTGCCCCAACGCCCGCACCTGCCCGGCCCAGTTGCGGGAGCGGCTGTTCTACCTCGCCGGCCGCAAGGCGCTCGACATCGAGCACTTCGGCTACGTGGCCGCCGCCGCCCTCACCAAGCCGCTGGAGCCCGCCGATCCCCCTCTGAAGGACGAGAGCGACCTGTTCGACCTCACCGTCGAGCAGTTGCTGCCCATCAAGGCGTACGTCCTCGACCAGGACAGCGGACTTCCCAAGCGCGACCCGAAGACCGGCGAGGAGAAGATCGTCACGGTCTTCGCCAACCAGCAGGGCGAACCGAAGAAGAACGCGCTCGCGATGCTGGAGAACATCGCCGCGGCCAAGGACCGCCCGCTCGCCCGCGTCCTCACCGGCCTGTCCATCCGGCATGTCGGGCCGGTGGCCGCCGAGGTGCTGGCCCGTCAGTTCCGCTCCGTCGACCGTATCGAACAGGCCAGCGAAGAGGAGCTCGTCGCGGCGGACGGGGTGGGCGAAATCGTGGCGAAAGCCGTCACGGAGTGGTTCGCCGAGGACTGGCACCAGGAGATCATCCGCAAGTGGCGGGCCGCCGGTGTCCGCATGGCGGACGAGCACTCCGGTGAGGACGAGGGCCCCCGTCCCCTCGAAGGTCTCACCGTCGTCGTCACCGGTACGCTGGAGCGCTTCACCCGGGACGGCGCCAAGGACGCGTTGCAGGCCAGAGGTGCCAAAGTGACCGGATCCGTGTCGAAGAAGACATCGTTCGTGGTCGTTGGTGACAGCCCCGGATCGAAATATGACAAGGCGATGCAGCTGAAGGTTCCGGTTCTGAACGAGGACGGTTTCGAAGTACTGCTGGACCAGGGGCCGGAAGCCGCTGCCGGCGCCGCGCTTTCGGCCGAGGAGTAGCGGTTGAAGACCACCCGTTCGGCGCATATCAGATGCATAAGGGTGGCAGGGGTGCATTCGGGCAACCGCCGACGACCGCTGCCCGTGGGAGCCCTCCGCAGCCTACTGTTGAGCTGTGCACCCGCCGTGCCCAGCTACGGCCGGGGCATCCCCGTGCTGCCGTAGCGCCGGGGCAGGGTTTTCCACCGCGGAGCAGCCGTCGACGGCTGCCGGGTGCCTCGGACCGCGAGGCGTGGGCACCGCCGGCTGTGAGAGGGACGGGAATGGAACCGACCGAGAGCGCCGCCCCGGACGTGCGGCAGCGCCTGCGCCGCGTCACGGGCGCGTGGCGGGCCAGTCGCCGGGCGGCGCGGCCTTCGGACCAGGGCACCGCGGAGGAACGCGGCGGTGGGCCGCGGACGGCGGACGCGCGCCGCGGCCTCCTCACCCGGATGCGTGACCGTGCCGCCGCGCGCCGCGGCCGTGCGGCCGGCCCGCGCGGACCCGCCACCGGGCTGCCGGGCCGTCACCAGCCGGCGGACGCCGGCGGCACGGCCCCCCGGAGCGGGGCGGGCCTGCCCGCCCTGCGCGGCTCCGAGGGGGAACCGCAGTCGTACTGGCCCGCGTTGCCCCCGGCGGTCGTCGCGGCCGCCGTGCTCGTCCTCGGCGACGCGTTCCACCGGGCGTACAGCCACGGCCACGCCCTCTTCCCGTCCGGCCGGGTCGGCTGGTACCTGGCCCTGCTCACCGGCATCGTCGTCGGACACCTCGTCATGCTCGGCCGCTCCCGCTGGTGGGGCGGCACCGGCTCCGGCGCCGCCCTGACCCTCGCCGTCCTGCTGCTGTACGGCTGGGTGCCCGCCGTCATGGTCAGCCTCACCGTCGTGGTCCTGGTGGGCGTCGCCCGGCGGGGCCGCTGGAGGCAGGGCGTGCTGCACGGTTCGGTGGACATCCTCGGCATCGCCGCGGGCTCCCTCGTACCGGCCGCCTTCGGCAACGCGCCGTGCATAGAGACCCCGTGGTACCCCGACACGTGGACGCTCGCCGCGATGCCGCGGGTGGCCCTGGTCGCGCTCGTCTACCTCACCGTCAGCCGCCTGCTGCTGTGGTACCTGAACTCCCCGGGCGGCACCCGGCCCGCCATCGCGCGCACGGCCCTGCTCAGGCAGGGACTGGTCGCGGTCGCGCTGCTCGGCATCGCCCCCCTCATCTGCGTCGTCGCCGTCGAACGGCCGGTGGTCCTGCCGCTGTTCGCGGTTCCGCTGATCGCACTCGACGCCACCCTGTGGATGGCCCGCGCCCGCGCCGAGGAGCAACTGCGCGACCCGCTGACCGGGCTGCCCAACCGTCAGTGGCTGCTGGAGCGCATCTGGACCGCGCTGGACGAAGCCGAGCGCCTCGGCGCCCGCTCCGCCCTCGTGCTGATCGACCTCGACCGCTTCCGCTCGGTCAACGACACCCTGGGCCACCTCGCCGGTGACCGCCTGCTGCTGCAGATCGCCGACCGGCTGCGCGTCGCCCTGCCGCGCGGGGCGGAGGCCGCACGGCTCGGCGGCGACGAGTTCGCGGTCTTACTTCCCGTCGCCGACTCCATCACGTCGGCGACCCGCGTCGCCCGCGGTCTCGTGACCGCCCTCGGCTCCCCCCTCGACCTCGACGGCCTCACCCTCGTCCTGGAGGCCAGCGCCGGCGTCGCCGTCTCCCCGGACCACGCGCTCGACCCCGAGGGCCTGCTGCGCCGCGCCGACGTGGCGATGTACCAGGCGAAGCGGGACCGCACCGGCGTCGAGGTCTACGAGTCCAAGCGCGACTCCAACACCCCCGACCGGCTCGGCCTGCTCGGCGACCTGCGCCGCTCGCTCGACGCCCACGAGGTCGAACTGCACTACCAGCCCAAAGTCCGTTTCGACGGCATGGTCGCGGGGCTGGAGGCGCTGGTGCGCTGGGTGCACCCGGAGCGCGGCAAGGTCCCGCCGGACGAGTTCATCGCGATCGCCGAGTCCTCCGGCCTGATGCCCCACCTCACCGAGTACGTCCTGGAGACCGCGCTCGCCCAGGTCGCCAAATGGCGCTCCGAGGGCCTCTTCGTCCCCGTCGCGGTCAACGTCTCCCCGCGCGACGTCCACACGCCCGGCTTCGCCGGCTCGGTCGCGGCCCGGCTGGCCCGGCACGGCGTCCCCCCGGGGGCCCTCCAGCTGGAGATCACCGAGCACGTCATGCTGGAGGACCCGCAGCGCGCCGCCGACACCCTCAACGGCCTGACCGGGCACGGCGTGAAGATGTCCCTGGACGACTTCGGCACCGGCTACTCCTCGCTGGTGCACCTGCGGCGGCTGCCCGTCAGCGAGCTGAAGATCGACCGTTCCTTCGTGGCCCGGCTGGCCGTCGACACCGAGGACGCCGAGATCGTGCGCTGCACGGTCGACCTCGCGCACTCCCTCGGCCTGCTCGTCGTCGCCGAGGGCGTCGAGGACGACGAGACCTGGGAGCGGCTGCGCGACCTCGGCTGCGACGCCGTACAGGGCTGGCTGGTCGCCGCGGCGATGCCGCCGGACGAGACCACGGCCTGGCTGCGGGCCCGCGGGTCCGGTGGCTGGCAGCGGCCCGCGGCGGCGCTTCCCGCGGCGGCGGACGACCCCGGCCGGGTCGGCTGACCCCTCCGCCCGCGTTCCGGTGCGGGGCGCGCCGCGCACCGCCGGACGCCTCGCGCCGCGCCCCGGCCGGCCCGCCGGAGGGCGGCGGGCGCCCGGTCGCCTGCCCTGCGGTCCCCGCGCCCCCGGCAGAAGAGGCCCGGCCCCGCGTCCCGGAGGGCGCGGGGCGAAACCGTTTCACGAGCACCGGTCCCGGCCCCATAGGATTGGGCCACATCACACGCACTCCACCCCAGAGGATCGCTGCATGCCTGGCATCACGCGCGAGGAGGTCGCCCACCTCGCCCGGCTGGCGCGTCTGGAGCTGAAGCCCGAAGAGCTCGACCACTTCGCAGGCCAGCTCGACGACATCATCGGCGCGGTCGCACGCGTCAGCGAGGTCGCCGACCAAGACGTACCGCCGACCTCGCACCCGCTCCCGCTGACGAACGTCATGCGCCCGGACGAGGTCCGTCCCTCGCTCACCCCCGAGCAGGCGCTCTCCGGCGCCCCGGCCCAGGAGCAGCAGCGTTTCAAGGTGCCGCAGATCCTGGGGGAGGACTAACACCACCATGACGGACATCATCAAGCTCACCGCCGCCCAGACCGCCGAGAAGATCGCCTCCGGCGAGCTGACGGCCGTCCAGGTCACCGAGGCGCACCTCGCCCGGATCGACGCCGTCGACGAGAAGGTGCACGCCTTCCTGCACGTCGACCGCGAGGGCGCCCTCGCCCAGGCGCGCGCCGTGGACGAGAAGCGGGAGCGGGGCGAGAAGCTCGGGCCGCTGGCCGGCGTCCCCCTCGCGCTGAAGGACATCTTCACCACCGAGGGCATCCCGACGACCGTCGGCTCGAAGCTCCTCGAGGGCTGGATCCCGCCGTACGACGCGACACTCACCCGGCGGCTCAAGGACGCCGGCGTCGTCATCCTCGGCAAGACCAACATGGACGAGTTCGCCATGGGGTCCTCCACCGAGAACAGCGCGTACGGCCCGACCGGGAACCCCTGGGACCTGACCCGCGTCCCGGGCGGCTCCGGAGGCGGCTCGTCCGCCGCGGTCGCCGCGCACATGGCGACGCTCGCCATCGGCACCGACACCGGCGGTTCCATCCGCCAGCCCGCCGCCGTCACCGGCACGGTCGGCGTGAAGCCGACGTACGGCGCGGTCTCCCGCTACGGCATGGTCGCCTTCTCGTCCTCCCTCGACCAGGGCGGTCCCTGTGCCCGCACGGTCCTGGACGCGGCGCTGCTGCACGAGGTCATCGCCGGGCACGACCCGATTGACTCGACCTCCATCGACGAACCCGTGCCGCCGGTCGTGGAGGCCGCGCGCAACGGCTCGGTGGCGGGCATGCGCGTCGGCGTCGTCAAGCAGTTCCGCGGCGAGGGCTACCAGGCCGGCGTCATGCAGCGCTTCGAGGAGTCCGTCGAGCTGCTCAAGGGGCTGGGCGCCGAGATCGTCGAGCTGGACTGCCCGTCCTTCGACCTGGCGCTGTCGGCGTACTACCTGATCGCCCCGTCCGAGTGCTCCTCCAACCTCGCCCGCTTCGACGGCCTGCGCTACGGCCTGAGGACCGGCGACGACGGCA
>DASTDN010000228.1:0-3265 GCA_035710365.1 Streptomyces sp.
CCAGCCAACTAACCACCCACCACCCGGTGACCACCGACCACCACCAACCGGTGTCCGGCACCTCCGGGACCCCCGCGCCTCGGGCGGGCCCGGGGGTGCCGGACGTTCCGGGGGTGCCGGGGGTCCGGGGGTGCCGGGAGCCGGGAGCCGGGAGTGCCGAGGTCCCGGGGTGCCGTCGTCCCCGCCCCGCGGGCATCATGGCGGGGCCGGTATGCGGTGGGTGACGTTCGAGGACTGGTGGGGTGGATGGTGCGCGTGCGCAGAAATGGCATCCGGGCGGCGTCCGCGCTCGGCACCCTCGTCCTGCTCGCCGCCTGCGGCCCGGGCCCGGAGGGCGGCTCCGGCGCCGGACCGGCACCCGCGCGGACCGCTCAGGCGCCCGCCCAGCGCCCCGTCCCGCGCGGCGGTGGCAGCGACATCGCCGACGACTTCAACGGCGACGGCCACCGCGACCTCGTACTGAACGACCTCGCCAAGACCCAGAGCCACGCCGACGACGCGGGCATCGGCGTCGTCTACGGCGGTCCGCGCGGACTCGTGCCGGGCACCCGCCGGTTACTGAGCCCCGCCCGGCACGCGGCCCGTACACAGGGACAGCCGCCGGCCGTGTTCGACGCCGAGGCGAGCTGCGACCTCGACGGCGACGGCTTCACCGACCTCGTCGTGTCGACCGACCCGCCCTACGACGGGCAGGGCAGGCCGCCCGTGCCGCTGCAGATCCTCTTCGGCTCCCCGGCCGGCCTCACCGGCAAGGCGGTCAAGGTGGCCGTGCCGGAGCGGGCGCGGTCCGGCAACGACTGGCCCGACCAGCCGGTGTGCGGCGACTTCGACGGGGACGGGGCCCAGGATCTCGTCGTCCACGCCTCCGGAGGCATGCTCACGTATCTCCGCGGCCCGTTCGACCACCGGGGTGCCCCGCGCGCGGCCGGCGCCCCGCTCCCCGCACCGGGGCCGCTCCCCACCGGCCCGGCCGCCGACGTCGACCGCGACGGCTACGACGACCTGGTGGTGCGCGAGGGCGAGGGCAGGGCCGCGTCCGCGATCGTCCTCGGCGGCCCGAACGGCCCCGCCCGCACCGGCGTGACGCTCCCCGCCGGGCTCGACGTCGCGCTCGGCGACTTCGGCGGGGGCAAGGCCCTGGACGCGGCCGTCGGCTCGATGGACGGCACGGCGCTGCGCTACGACCTGCCGGCCCCGACCCGCGGCACCCCCGACACCCCGGGCTCGGCCCTGGACGCCGGAGACCTCGACGGGGACGGCCGCGACGACCTGGTCTCCAGCGGCTCCCGGCTGCGGGTCTTCCCGGGCGGCGCCTCGGGCCCGGCGGCGGCCACGGGCCAGGACGCGGCCCCGGTGACGGTCGATCCCCCGGCCGCGGGCACCACGCGGGTCCTCGCCGTCGGCGACTTCGACGGGGACGGCCGGTCCGACCTGGTGGTGCGGTCGTACCGGAGTGAGACGCGCGACACGGTGGCCGTGTACCCCGGGTCGAGGAAGGGCCTGGTGGCGCGGGAGCCGGCGGTGCGTTTCTCCACCACGGCCTTGCTGGCGCGCTGACCTGGCCCCAGCTGACCGGGCCGAAGGGCCCGCGGGACCCCCTGGCCGGAAACCGGCAACAACCTCGGGCCGCCGTACAACCTTTCACCCCCGGCGGGAGTCTCTCGTCGGCCGGTCTGTCGGTGAAACCGGGGCGAACCCCCAGCGGAACCGGCCGGTCCGGCCTCACATCGACTGTGGATGTCCACGGGGCATCCCCGCACACCTCAGGAGACCCGCATGCACCAGCAGCACCGCCTGAGACCCGTCCTCGCGACGGCCACCGCCGCCGCGCTGACGGGCGCCCTGCTCACCTTCACGGCGGCCACGGCCACCGCCGCCGACTCCGCACACGTGCCGCAGGCCGACTTCAACGGCGACGGGGTGGGCGACATCGCCTTCTCCTCCCAAGGCGCCTACGTCGGCAGCGAGAAGCGCGCCGGCCGCCTCGTCGTGCTGTACGGCACCGGCACCGGCGTGTCCTCCGCCCAGCGCTCCGTCATCAGCCAGGACACCACCGGCACCCCGGGCACCGCCGAGGCCGACGACGGCTTCGGCTACGACAACGCGTACGGCGACTTCAACAGCGACGGCTACGACGACATCGCCGTGGCCGCCTCCGGCGAGGACGTCGACGGCGACACCGACGGCGGCACGGTCGCCATCCTGTGGGGCTCCGCGTCCGGCATCACCGGCAAGGGCACCACCATCACCGACCCCGCCCGCTCCTCGCACGACTTCTGGGGCAAGAACCTCGCCGCCGGCGACTTCGACGGCGACGGCAAGGACGACCTGGCCGTCGGCGCCTCGTCCGCCACCGTCCACGTCTTCGAGGGCGGCGCCACCACCTCCGGCGGCTTCGGCGGCCGCTACACCCTCCAGCCGCCGATCATGGGCAGCGACGCCGACGGCCCCCTCAACCTCACCTCCGGCGACGTCAACGACGACGGCCGCACCGACCTCCTGGTCAACGGCTACGAGACGCAGACCCAGTACGGCTGGAACCGCAACTACTACGTCCCCGGCACCGAGAGCGGCCTCAGCACCGCCTCCCTCCGGGAACTCAAGCCCGGCGTCATCTCCGGTATCGCCGACATCAACGGCGACGGCTTCGGCGACGTCGTCAGCGGCGCCGCCTGGAACGCCGAGCTGGAGGACGGCACGACCGTCCCCGACGCTGCCAAGGGCGGCAAGGTCTGGGTGACGTACGGCTCCGTGAGCGGCCCGGCCTCGGCCACCGGCATCACCCAGGACACCGGCAACGTCCCCGGCACCTCCGAGGCCAACGACTCCTTCGGCTACGAGCTGGACCTCGGCGACGTCAACGGCGACGGCTACCAGGACCTCGCGATCGGCGTCGCCCACGAGAACCTCGACGGCGTCACCGACGCGGGCGCCGTCACCATCCTGTACGGCTCCGCGAGCGGCCTGAACACCACCTCCGGCGCCCAGTTCTTCGCGCAGAGCAGCACGGGCGTCCCCGGCAGCGACGAGACCGGCGACCGGTTCGGCCTGGACGTCAAGCTCGACGACATCAACGGCGACGGCAGGGCCGACCTGCTCGTCGGCTCCGCCGAGAACGAGGGCAACGGCTCGGTGGTCCAGCTCCCGTCCAACGGCACGAAGATCACCACGGCCGGCGCGGCCACGATCTCCCCGAGCACCTCGGGTGTCCCGACGACGGGCACCCCGTACTTCGGCTCCAACTTCGCGGACTGACGCCCCCCCC
>DASTDN010000229.1:0-2521 GCA_035710365.1 Streptomyces sp.
TATGTGCAACCGGTGGCGGTCGCCAGGACCAGGCCCGCGGTCAGTGCCTGCAGCAGCTTCCGCCGCATCGGGCGCCGCGGCGAGCGGTCGGAGCCGTTGGGACTCACGTAGCGCCTTCCCGAGAGTCTCGCCCGCGCGGATTGGCTGCGGCCTTCTCGTTGGTTGGTCGCCGCCCTGCGTCGGGCAGGGGTTTGGATGTTTATGCGGACCAAACCCTAGCCGACGCCCTCCGGGGGTTCGCGGGGAGGGGGCCCACTAACCCGGGGGGTTCGCTTGTTTGGCCCCCGCGGGTGCGTTGTGGCTGGTCGCGCCCTCGGCGGAGCCGCACACGGGCGGCGCCCCGCGCCCTCCCGGGGCGCGTCCCCGGCGCCGCACGATTTAGCGTGGAGCCGTGGTCTACTTCGACGCTGCCTCCTCCGCTCCCCTCCATCCCGTCGCCCGGCAGGCCCTGCTCGCCTCCCTCGACGAGGGGTGGGCCGATCCCGCGCGGCTGTACCGGGAGGGGCGGCGGGCCCGGATGCTGCTGGACGCCGCCCGGGAGACGGCCGCCGAGGCGGTGGGGTGCCGGGCGGACGAGCTGGTGTTCACCTCCTCGGGGACCCGGGCCGTGCACACCGGCGTCGCGGGGGCGCTGGCCGGGCGGCGGCGGACGGGGCGTCACCTGATCGTGTCGTCGGTCGAGCACTCCTCGGTGCTGCACGCGGCCGAGGCGCACGAGAGGGACGGCGGGACGGTCACCCGGGTGGCGGTGGACCGTACGGGCGCGGTGGACCCGGGGTCGTACGCCGCGGCGCTGCGGCCGGACACCGCGCTGGCCTGTCTGCAGTCCGCGAACCACGAGGTGGGCACGGAGCAGCCGGTGGCGGAGGCGGCAGCCGCGTGCCGGGCGGCGGGGGTGCCGCTGCTGGTGGACGCGGCCCAGTCGCTGGGATGGGGGCCGGTGCCCGGGGGCTGGTCGCTGCTGACGGGCAGTGCGCACAAGTGGGGCGGGCCGGCCGGGGTGGGGCTGCTGGTGGTCCGCAAGGGGGTGCGGTTCGCCGCGCCGGGGCCGGCGGACGAGCGGGAGTCGGGGCGGGCCCCCGGCTTCGAGAACCTGCCGGCGGTCGTGGCCGCGGCGGCGTCGCTGCGGGCGGTGCGGGCGGAGGCGGACGCGGAGGCCGCGCGGCTGCGTGAGCTGACGGAGCGGATCCGGGCGCGGGTGCCGCGGCTGGTGCCGGACGCGGAGGTGGTCGGGGACCCGGTGCGCAGGCTGCCCGGTGTCGTCACCTTCTCGTGCCTCTACGCGGACGGCGAGACGCTGCTGCACGAGCTGGACCGGGCGGGGTTCTCCGTGTCGTCGGGTTCGTCGTGCACGAGCAGCACGCTGACGCCGAGTCACGTGCTGCGGGCGATGGGGGTGCTCAGCGAGGGCAATGTGCGGGTGTCGCTGCCGGCGGGGACGGCCCCCGGGGACGTCGAGCGGTTCCTCGCGGTGCTGCCGGGTGCGGTGGCCGGGGTGCGCGAGACGCTGGGGGCGCCCGGCGCGGCGGCCGGGGCGGACGGGCCGGCCGGGCCCGTCGTGGTGGACGCGGTGGGGCGGCGCTGTCCGGTGCCGGTGATCGAGCTCGCCAGGGTCATCGGGCAGGTGCCGGTGGGCGGCACGGTGCGGGTCCTCGCGGACGACGAGGCGGCGCGGCTGGACATCCCGGCGTGGTGCGAGATGCGCGGCCAGGAGTACGTGGGCGAGGAGCCGGCGGACCGGGGTGCGGCGTACGTGGTCCGCCGGCTCGGGTAGTGCGGCCGGGCCGCCGGTCAGGCGAGGTGGGTGCGGACCTCGGCGGCGGCCTGCTCGCCGTAGGCCTTGGTGAAGCGCTCCATGAAGTGGGCGCGGCGCAACTGGTACTCCTGGGTGCCCACCGTCTCGATGACGAGCGTGGCGAGCATGCAGCCGACCTGCGCGGCGCGCTCCAGGGAGACGCCCCAGGCCAGGCCGGAGAGGAAGCCGGCGCGGAAGGCGTCGCCGACGCCGGTGGGGTCGGCCTTGCGCTCCTCGTCCGGGCAGGCCACCTCGACGGGGTCGTGGCCGGTCTGCTCGATGCGCACGCCGCGGGCGCCGAGGGTGGTGACACGGTGGCCGACGCGGGAGAGGATCTCCGCGTCGCTCCAGCCGGTCTTGGTCTCGATGAGGCCCTTCTCGTACTCGTTGGAGAAGAGGTAGGTGGCGCCCTCCAGCAGGATGCGGATCTCGTCGCCCTCCATGCGGGCGATCTGCTGGGAGAAGTCGGCGGCGAACGGGATGGACCGCGAGCGGCACTCCTCGGTGTGGCGCAGCATCGCCTCGGGGTCGTCGGCGCCGATGACGACCAGGTCGAGGCCGCCGATTCGGTCGGCGACGGTCTGGAGCTCGATGAGGCGGGCCTCGCTCATGGCGCCCGTGTAGAAGGAGCCGATCTGGTTGTGGTCGGTGTCGGTGGTGCACACGAAGCGGGCGGTGTGCAGGGTCTCCGAGATGCGGACGGACTCGGTGTCGACGCCGTGCCGG
>DASTDN010000230.1:0-2303 GCA_035710365.1 Streptomyces sp.
GCGGACCCACCGCCTGGGCAGGTCTGCTGTCGGGCACTGCCGTGCCCTCGGTGCTCGTCTCCATGAGGACAGACCATACGGCCCGCCACTGACAGTGACCCAGCGGTGGCCCCGGCGCCGCCGAAAGCTGTGGAAAACAACAGGGGTGCCGGGCGGAACGTGCCGCGACGGCCGAATACCATCGACTCCAGACCTCCCGCACGGAAGGCGCGGGAGACGCTTCGAACGAGGGGAAACCGGTGGACGAGAGCGGCGGGAGCGGGCAGCCGCGGCCCGGCAACGACCAGTCGGCCCACGAGCACGCAGGGTCCACGACCCCGTCCGCGCGTCCCGGACCACCCGCCCCCGACGACCCCGGCACCCGCCCCCCGGCCGACGAACGGCCCACCCGACGGCACGCCCCCGACGAGCCGTCGTCCCCCGCTCCGACGCCCGACGATCCGACCACGGACGAGCCCCCGACGGACGAGCCCGCGGGCACCGAGGGGACGGGCGCCGCGGGGACCGGCGCGCCCGCGGCGGCGGCCGGGCCGAGGCCGGACGCGGACACGGTCCGGGACAACCGGGACACAACTGCGGACGCGGACACGCACACGGACACCAAGGGGGAGCGCGCCCACGGCCCGGAGTCCTCCCGTCCCCCGGCGGCCACCGCCCCCGGGACCGCCTCCACCCCCAAGCCCCCCGCCGGGACGCCTGATGCCAAGCAGCCCGAGGACGCGTCGTCCCGGAGCCCCGAACCCCCGAGGCCGCCCACACCCCCCGCGGACTTCGGCGCACCCGGGCCGGGCCGCCGCGGCAAGCCCGAAGGCCACGACCCCCACCGCACCCTCGCACACTCCGGCCGGCGCCGGCCGCCCAAGGGTTCCGGCCCCGGCGGCGGACTCCTCATGGGCCGCCCCTTCGGCGTGCCCGTGTACGTCGCGCCCAGTTGGTTCCTCGTCGCCGCCCTGATCACGTGGGTCTTCGGCGGCCAGCTCGACCGGATCCTGCCCGAGCTGGGCGCCGCCCGCTACCTCGTCTCCCTCTTCTTCGCGGTCGCCTTCTACGCCTCCGTACTGGTCCACGAACTCGCCCACACGATCGCCGCGCTCCGCTTCAAGCTCCCGGTCCGCCGCATCCAGCTCCAGTTCTTCGGCGGCGTCTCCGAGATCGAGAAGGAGGCCGAGACCCCCGGCCGCGAGTTCGTCCTCGCCTTCGTCGGGCCCCTGCTCTCCCTGGTCCTCGCCGGTGTGTTCTACCTCGCCGTGCAGACCGTCGAACCCGGCACCGTCCCCGGTGTCCTGCTGGCCGGCCTGATGATCTCCAACCTCATCGTGGCCGTCTTCAACCTGCTGCCGGGCCTCCCGCTGGACGGCGGCCGCATGCTCCGCGCCGTCGTCTGGAAGATCAGCGGCAGGCCCATGGCCGGCACCGTCGCCGCCGCCTGGGTGGGCCGCGCCCTCGCCGTCGCCGTCCTCGTCGGGCTCCCGCTGCTCACCCAGTCCGGCACGCTCGGCTCCGCCGCCGAGGACAGCGTCGGCATGGACACGGTCATGGACGCCCTGCTCGCCGCGATCCTCGCCGCGATCATATGGACCGGCGCCGGCAACAGCCTCCGCATGGCCCGGCTGCGCGAACACCTCCCGGAACTGCGCGCCCGCGCCCTCACCCGCCGCGCCGTCCCCGTCGAGACCGACACCCCGCTCTCCGAGGCCCTGCGCCGCGCCAACGCCGCCGGGGCCCGCGCCCTCGTCGTCGTGGACAGCGACGGCAACCCCCTCTCCCTGGTCCGCGAGGCCGCCATCGTCGGCGTGCCCGAGCACCGCCGCCCCTGGGTCGCGGTCAGCGGCCTCGCCCAGGACCTCACCGACGGCATGCGCGTCTCGGCGGAGCTCGCCGGGGAGGAACTCCTGGAGGCCCTGCGCGCCACCCCCGCCACCGAGTACCTGGTGGTGGAGGAGACCGGCGAGATCTACGGTGTGCTCTCCGCGGCCGACGTCGAGCGGGCCTTCGTGAAGGCGATGGCCCGGCCCAGTTGAGCCCCGCGTGGTCGGCGGCCCTCCCGGCTGCCGGTACGCTGGTCACATGTCCGAACCGACCGGTGCCGCCCGCAGGCGCGGGCCCTTCAAGGTCGGGGACCAGGTACAGCTCACCGACCCCAAGGGCCGCCACTACACGTTCACGCTCGAGGCCGGGAAGAACTTCCACACCCACAAGGGTTCCTTCCCCCACGACGAACTGATCGGCGCTCCCGAGGGCAGCGTTGTCCGCACCACCGGGAACGTCGCCTACCTCGCGCTGCGCCCCCTGCTCCCCGACTA